>JAYSPJ010000638.1:0-8214 GCA_043722155.1 Bradyrhizobium sp. | reverse complement strand
ACGGCACGTACACCTGTTCGCGCCGCCTAGGAATCCGCCCGAGTCAATTCGCCGCACGCCAACGGATCACGATTCACTTATCGTTGCAGGTGTCCTAAGTCCTTTTACGGTAAGTCCGGACCGCCCGGTGGACGGCCGAGATGCGAATTCCATTTGGCGCGGGGAAGGTCTAGAACAACCCGTCAAGCTGGGAATAACGGATTGCAATTGGGGATATCAGCAAAGCACGCGGCGATCCTGCTGCTGCCGATCGCGCTCGCGGCCTGCGCGAGCGGCGACGAGAGCAAGAGCATCACCTATACGGACGATCGCGGCGTCGCCAATCAGGCATACCCCACCAACCACCGCGCCGAAATCCTGGCGTTCATGAAGACCTATCTCAATAACCCCGTCGGCGTGCGCGACGCGGTCATGGCGGAGCCGGTGCAGCGTACCGTCGGCGGGCGGCTGCGCTATGTCAGCTGCCTGCGCTTTGCCGCGCGGGATTCCGGCGGCTCCTATCGCGAGGCGCGCGAACGTGCCGTTCTCTATGTCGACGGCCGGCTCGATCGTGTCATCGAGAACGCCGGCGAGCCGTGCGCCGGCGCGGTCTATGCACCGTTTCCGGAGCTGGAGAAGATGACGCGGTAGCGGCAGCCGACCGCGCACCGTCCCTCCTGCCGCTTTGCCCCGGTTTCGGCCGCGGGCCATCCGATCACATTTCAGCGAGACTTGAACCAGACCCTGGCGCGGCGAGACGCAGCCCATAGCTGCGAAGCGGCCTGTTACCGGAAATAAACCGGAATGGCGCTGGAACCAAAAGGCTTTGTTGCCGCGCTGTCACAGTTAAGAACGATCGCTGCTCCGGCATCGCCGCGAAGCAACCTAATTGAGGCCACGTTGTTTGATTGATGTCGATGGCGACAATAACGGGGAACCAGTCATGAAGAAGCTCTTGCTCGGCGCAGCCGCCCTGATCGTGATTACCGCTCCAGCGGTCGCGGCTGACATGTCCGCGCGCCCCTATTCCAAGGCTCCCGCCTATACCGCGCCCGCGGTGGTCTACAACTGGACCGGCTTCTATATCGGCGGCCATGTCGGTGGCGCCTTTGCGGGCGACAACAGCCTGCAAAGCAGCGACGCGCGTTTCATGGGCGGCATACAGGGCGGCTTCGACTACCAGTTCGCCCCGAACTGGGTACTCGGTGCCGAAGCCCAGTACAGCTGGCTCCCCAGCGGCACCAACAGTGGCGTGCTGTTCCCGGCCGGCACGCTGGTGACCGGCAGCAGCAATAACCAGCTTGGCTCGGTCACCGGCCGGCTCGGCTACACCTGGGGTCCGGCGCTGCTCTACGCCAAGGGCGGCTACGCCTGGCGCGACAGCAATAATATCGGCGTGACCATTGCCGGTGTGCCGCAAGCCTTTGCCACCAGCGGCAACCACAAGGACGGCTACACCGTCGGCGCCGGTCTCGAATACATGTTCGCGCCGAACTGGTCCGCCAAGGCCGAATACCAGTATTACAACTTCGGCAGCACCACCTTCACCGCCGGCCCGCCCGCCATCGTCGGCGCCCGGTTTCGCGACGACGAGCACACCGTCAAGGCCGGCCTGAACTACCGCTTCGGCTGGGGCGGCCCGGTCGTCGCCAAGTACTGAATGAGTACTGAACAAGTACTGAACCGGTTCTGAGCCAGTATTGACGCAGGTTTCGCACCGAAACGGAAAAGGCCGGCCCTGCGCCGGCCTTTTTGTTCAGGAATCTTGTTTAGAACCCGCGGCGATGCAGGCGGACGGCGCTTGCGCCGCCAGCCCAAAAATAAATTTTGCAGGCGTCGGAACTTCCGTCCGCGATGCGCTATTATGACTTGGCCGGTTGGTGGACAACGAACATGCGTGTTTTTCTGTTAGGACTTGGTTTATCGGCCGTTTCGGCGCCTTGCCTTGCCCAGACCGTCCTGAAATCCGAACCCCTCGTGCTTGCGCCCTATGAGGTCGCCTACGTGCAGGACACCTCCTGCGCGGCCGGCAAGGTGCTCAAGGTGACCGGCGCCATCAGGGGCCTGCACCGCAAGAGGGTTTGCGTGGCGTGGACCGGCGATCAGGCCTCGCTGACGGTGGCAATGCCACCCGTAGAGGCACTGTCAGGCCTGTGATCGGACGGCGCGAAGCGCCGACCCGGTGGCGGACGATGACGTCATGAATTTGGTCGGGCAGTCGACCCCCCTCACGCACCGGGGGCGGGCAGGTTTCAGCCTGGCCTCGGGCCGGCGGTTCACGCGCGACGGGGAAGGAACGGAGGCCCCGATTCGGCGTGGATCGGGCCATTTCCGGACGGGAGTCCCTGAGTCGTAAACGAGTCCTGAATCCCCGCAAAAATATCATGCGAGACTCCCCGGGTAGAATCGCCGGATGTTTTGCCGGCCATGAGAATGACCCTGCAAACCTCCTGCGAACGCGTGCATGTCACGCTCACCGTCGCGCTGCTGGCGGCCTGTGCGGCCAACCTGGTGCTGGTATGCGCCTGGCTGTAGCCGATTGACGGCGCGGCCAATCCACCCATCATGCCAATACAGGCAACGGCGGCGCGCACTGGCGTGCCGAATTCGCGATGGCGGGGGAAGCCCAGGATGATCGAGATGATCGAGATGCTCGAGGCGCGGGTCAATGAGGATGAAGCGCTGGTCAGGCGCGGGCGGTTTCTCACCACCACCTTCCTGATGGAGGTCGGCCCAACCGCCTGGTTGATCTCGATCTTCGAGGGCAGGGTGGTGTCGGTCTCCCGCGGCCCCTTCGTGATGCCGTCGTCGTCCTTTGCGCTGCGCGCGGCGGAAGAAGAGTGGCAAAAGTTCTGGTCGAGCCGTCCGCCGCCCGGCTCCAACGACCTGATGGCGCTGATCAAGCGGCGGGTTCTGAAGGCCGAAGGCAACCTCCAGGTATTCATGGCCAATCTCCGCTACTTCAAGGAGGCGCTGGCGAAACTGCGCACCGCGGGAGCGGTCGCATGACCGCGAGATTCGAGCCGATCGCCGGCCGCTACATGCATCTCGATTTGTTCGGACGGCCTCACCGCATCTATGTCGAGGAGGCGGGCGAGGGCACGCCGCTATTGTGCCTGCACACCGCGGGCTCCGACGGCCGGCAATACCGCGCGCTGATGAACGACGAGCGCGTCACGGCCCGCCACCGCGTCATCGTCTTCGACATGCCCTGGCACGGCAAGTCGTCGCCGCCTGCCGGCTGGCACAACGAGGAATACCAGCTGACCTCGGCGCAATACACCACCATGATTCTCGAGATCATGACCGCGCTCGAGCTCGACCGGCCGATCGCGATCGGCTGCTCGATCGGCGGCCGCATCGCGCTGCATCTCGCGCTCGAACATCCCGAACGCTTCCGCGCCATCATCGGCCTGCAGGCCGGCGCGCATGTCGATCCCTATTACGACCTGAATTTCCTGCACCGGCCCGACGTCCACGGCGGCGAAGTCGCCGCCGCCATCGTCTCCGGCCTGGTCGGCCCCGACGCGCCCGACAAGGAGCGCTGGGAAACGCTGTGGCATTACATGCAGGGCGGCCCGGGCGTGTTCAAGGGCGACCTGTATTTCTACAAGCTCGACGGCGACATCCGCGGCCGCGTCGCGCAGATCGACACGCGAAAATGCCCGCTGTTCCTGCTGTCGGGCGAATACGACTATTCCTGCACGCCGGAGGAAACGCTCGCCGTCGCCGGCAGCATTGCGGGCAGCGAGGTCACCATCATGAAGGGCCTCGGCCATTTTCCGATGAGCGAGAACCCGGCGGAGTTTTTGAAGCACCTGCTGCCGGTGCTGGAGAAGATCGGGACGATGGCGACCAGGCCAGCGCGGAAACTGACTGCCGCCGATTGAGGATTGCACGTAAGATCTCGGTTTGGGCCGCTCAGGCGGCTTCCATGGGGTTCTCGGTGAGTGTCTTTATTTGCATTCGGCACTCGGCTGCGAATAACTGAAGGCGTTCGACAGTCAGTTTGTCCAGTACGTCCTTTGCCAGCCGTTCGGCACGGGCGGCTTGCTGTTGCAGGTATTCAATCTTGCTCATGACCTCACCCCTCCGGCGAGATAATTTGAAGCAAATTGCTTGGTTCCCGACAGGCTTCAGTCGAGGTGAACGGGAGGTAAAGTCTGTGAGCCAGGTCACGGTGCCGTGTAGGCTTTCATGTGACGCTGCGGTCATCATGAAGGGCGAATCCTTGCCGCGCATGGCTTGAACTCTGGTCATGGTGGCGCGACACACTCCTGGCGGTTGATCCCAATCCAATGGGTGCGACACCCAAGCGAGTGTTCAGCCCCGGCGGAAATTTCATTCCATTGTCCGATTGAGGAATTGGATCATGCGGATCAGGTGTTTTTTTCTGGCTGTAGCCGTTTCCCTTGCGTCTGCCTTTCAGGCGATGGCTGCCAACAATCGGGATCTTCAGGATTGCAATCAGAGAACCGAATACGACCGTCAGATTTCGGGTTGCAGCCGGGCGCTTTCATGGATGAAACCGGCCAATGAGCGGGCCAGAATCCATACCCTGAGAGGCATGGCTTTCACGAACAAGGAAGACTTCAACCGCGCGATCGACGACTACGATCAGGCAATCCGGCTCGACCCGAAATACCTGTGGTCCTGGGTCAATCGTGCGGAGGCGTGGTACCGAAAGGGCGAAACTGCGCGCGCATTCGCCGATCTTGAGGAGGCCGCCCGTCTCGACCCCGGCAATTCCCGGGTTTACAGCGTCCGCGCCTCGACATGGTGGCAGATCGGAGAACTGGACAGAGCCATTGCCGACTACAGCGAGGCCATTCGCCTGGAGCCGGCGTTTTCCGTTTTCTACAATAACAGGGCTCTCGTTTGGCGGGATAAGGGCGATTACGACAGGGCGGTCGCAGACTACGACGAGGCCATTCGGCGAGACCCCGGAGACGTCAGGGCCCACGCCAATCGCGGCGAGATCTGGCGGCTGAAGGGAGACCTGGATCGGGCGCTCGCCGATCAGGACAAGCAGGTTCGCATCAGCCCGAGGAATCCGAACAGCTATCTGACGCGTGGAGATACCTTTCGCTACCGGGGCGAGTTCGAGCGCGCTCTGGCGGACTATGACAAAACCCTGGTTTTTGAAATAGACAGCATTCCCGCCTACACTGGACGGGGATTGACCTTTGAGAGGCTGGGCAACCCGAAGCGCGCGCGCGCCGAGTTTGAGAAGGCCCTGGCGTCGCGAAGCCAGAACCGATCCGACGTCAGCAAATCCAGTCTTGAAACGGCCAAGGCCAGGCTGGCAGCCCTTGATTCAGGCGCGGTCCAACCCGTCATTCACGCCGCGCCCACCAAGGCCGCATCTTCCAAGTCTGTCCCGACGCCCGCCGCGCTGGGTCCCGCGGTCACGATGCAGCCAGCCGATCAGCGAGGCCGCCGCGTCGCACTGGTCATCGGCAATTCGGCCTACAGCAACGTGCCACGGCTCGCCAACCCGAACAACGATGCCGCCGCCATCGCGAAATCCCTTCGCAACATCGGGTTCGAATCCGTCACGCTTGCAAATGACGTGACGCGCGAAAAGCTCATCGATGCGCTGCGAACATTCGCCAACGAGGCCGAAACTTCCGATTGGGCGATGGTCTATTATGCCGGGCACGGCATCGAGGTGGGCGGCGTCAACTATCTCGTTCCGATCGATGCCGCGCTGGTCGTCGACCGCGACATCGAATACGAAGCCGTTTCGTTGTCGCAGGTGCTGCGGGCGACGGACGCCGCGAAAAAGATCAAGCTCGTGATGCTCGACGCGTGCCGCGATAATCCCTTCGCGCCGCGTAGGACGGCGTCCCCGGAAGCCGTCGCCCGAGTGTCCACCGCGGGCGCGCCGATCGCTTCGCGATCGACCAACGGGCGCGGACTAGCGGAAGTCAAGGTTGCCGGCGCGACCCTGGTCGTGTTCGCCGCGAAAGACGGCCAGATTGCGCTTGATGGCGAGGGCGGCAATTCGCCGTTTGCGGTTGCGGTCGTTCAGCGCATCGCCACGCCGGGCGTGGAGATCAACAAGGTGGTCCGCCTCGTCCGCGACGACGTGATGGAAGCGACCGCCGGCCGGCAGGAGCCGTACACTTATGGTTCGCTGCCGGGCAGGGAAGATTTTTTCTTCGTCGCGAAGTGATCCGGGAGCGATTTGCCAAGCCATGCGATCGACGATCGTCTCTCGCTCGGCTTGGTTCCTGGCAGTGAGCCAAATGCCTTCGTTGCTTAGGCGGCTGGAGTTCAGTTGCACACTTCCCTCGTATTGCCCCCAACACCATTGGACGGGATAGTCTCAAGTCTACAGCCTTTTTGTACCGGACGACAGCCACCCTGACCACACACAATCAGCCCGGAAGCCTGTGGCTTGGCGGGCGCTGTGTCGGCTTTGGCGCGTTCCTGCCGTTCTTTATTCGGCTCCTCGCGCTTTGCTGTTGGCTTTTTCACCTCGATCTTTTCGCAGGTGTTGTCGTCGCCAAGTGCATAACCAGCGCGGCAGGTGATCTTGGTGCAGCGGTCGCCATCGGGCTTGAAGCCGTTCTCGCAGATTAGTGGGCACACCCGATTAGACTTGGCTTTAACAGCATCGAGCGCATCGAGACTGGCGGCCTTCACGTCCAACTTCATGCCAGAGTGCTTGTTGAAGAGATCGAGCGACCTTTGTGCCGCCGCATTCCAGTTGCCATCCACCGATCCAACGTTGCATCCAACCCGGCGCAGTTCGGATTGCAGCGAACGAGGAAGATCGACGGCTGTCGGTTGATCGGATTTGTCAGCCGGCGGCGTCAGCGCGGCTACCTTTTCTTCCTTGGCCTTCTTTTCAGCGGCGGCTTTGGCTTCCACGGCAATCTTCGCCTCTTCGGCGGCCTTGGTGCGTTCAGCCTCCTTTTCGGCGGCCTTGGCTAGCGCTGCGGCCTTTAATCGTTCGGCTTCTGCGACTTTCGCCTCCTGGGCTTTCTTGGCTAATTCCGCAGCCACGCGGGCACGTTCGGTCGCCTTGGCCTGCTCGGCGGCCTTGGCCTGTTCGGCGGCTTTCGCGCCTTCAACAGCAAGCCGCGTCTGTTCTTCCTGCGCGGCCTTGGCCTTGTTTGTCGCGTCAACCCGTGCCGCTTCCGCCGCTAATTTATCGCGGTGCGCTTTGGCAAGCGCGGTGAAGAAGCCGGACGGGTATTTTTCAATGAAGGCGTCCCAAACCGGCTTCGTGCCGACTTAAAGCGCGAATTCGTAATTCCGCTGCATCGTGGCGTCTTGATCGACCGGCGCTGCAATCGCAGGCGCGGCGGGCACCAGCGACACATCGTTGCCGCCCAACGATCCGTAGATGAACGGCTCCTGCGCATTATTGGTGGCCTTCAACACGTCGTCGCGCACAAAGCCGAATGCCTTGCGCAGATCCAGTCCGGGCTTGGCCAGGTGATCGACCAGCGCCGTCGCAAACGGACTGTTCCTGCTGTCGCCATCCGACGCGGTGGAACCGGCCTTGGCGGCAAACGCGATCATGGTGTTGGGACTTGAGGGTTCGACCTTGGCAAGCCCGCGCCCAACGGCGCGTGACGCAATGGTTCGTTTCATCTTTTTCGAGAACGGGTTGTCCCTGCAGGCATCCAGGATGACAAGGCGCAGTTGTTTTGCCGGTTCTACCGCGAACAGCACGCGTTCAAGCGGCAACGTTTCATCCAGCACATCTGCGTCCGTCTCCAGAGTCGCGTCGACCGGGATGAGATAATTGGCGCCGTCCAGTTCAATTCCATGTCCCGCATAGTAGACCACGGCCACATCGGCATTGCGACTCCTGTTGCCGAATTCGCGCAACGTCTTTCGCAACTCGCTGGCGGTCAGGTTGAACTTGGCTTCGACCGCATCAAAGCCAGCCGACTTGAACATGGCCGAGACCACGGCCGCGTCGTTGGCGGGATTCTGCAGTTGCGCGACGTTTCTGTAGGCCGAATTGCCGATCACCAGCGCGACCCGCTTGTCCGCGAAGGCGCCAGCGCCGGTGCCGACCAAAACGGCCGCCGCCAAAGCCAATGACCGGAACGCAATCATTTCGTCCTCGTCGCAATGCAAGCAGAATAGCTTCGGGCGGACATTCTGCATAGCGGTATTCGGCGGCAGGGCGAGGCAACGTGATCTGAGTCACACAAGACAGGCTGTTTGCTTTGGCTGGTCGAGCAAAGCGGGATGGGATCAGGTCAGGGG
>JAYSPJ010000637.1:0-3087 GCA_043722155.1 Bradyrhizobium sp. | reverse complement strand
CCATCGATCAGCCGATTGACCTCGCCGCCTGAAACGATAACTTCATGTTGCCCGGAGAACGCGCCAAACTCAATTCCAACCACTTTCCGGACGGCACCTTGGCGGAGACTTCTTTCGAGTATTTTCGCGCCATGAATATTCTCCCGGTTGCGGGAAAATAATCTGCGCGGTCTGGGAAAGTTCTGCCGCAGCCGCAGCGGCACCTTCTCCTATTCCGCCGCGGCCTGAACCTCGACGCGTTCGGCCCTGACCGCGCAAAACTTGAATTCGGGAATCTTGCCGAACGGGTCGAGCGCCGGATTGGTCAGCAGGTTGGCCGCCGCCTCCGCATAGCAGAACGGCATGAACACCATGTTTTCCGGCACGTCGCGATCGGCGCGCACCTTGATCTCGACCGCGCCGCGGCGGGTTTCCAGCCGCACCTTGTCGCCGGGCCAGACCTTCATCCGCCGCATGTCCTTCGGAGACATGAAGGCGACGGCCTCGGGCTCGATCTGGTCGAGCACGCTGGAGCGCCGCGTCATCGAGCCGGTGTGCCAGTGTTCGAGCACGCGCCCGGTCGAGAGCACCATCGGATATTCGGTGTCCGGCAATTCGTCCGGCGGCAGCACATGCGCCGGCACGATCTTGCCGCGGCCGCTGGCGGTCGGGAATCCCGTCGTGAAGATGATCTCGTTGCCGGGCAGATGCGGATCGGTGACCGGATAGGTCACCGCGCCCTCGCGCACCAGCCGCTCCCAGCTGATGTTCTTCAGGGACGGCATCACCTGCGTCATCTCGGTGAACACGTCGGCCGGGCCGCTGTAGCGCCAGTCCAGCCCCATGCGCTTGCCGATTTCCTGGATGATCCACAGATCCTGCCGTGCGTCGCCGGGCGGTTTGATCACCTCACGCGCCAGCTGCACGCGGCGGTCGGTGTTGGTGAAGGTGCCGGATTTTTCCGCAAACGCCGAGGCCGGCAGGATCACGTCGGCATGGAACGCGGTTTCGGTGACGAACAGGTCCTGCACCACCAGATGCTCGAGTTTGGCCAACGCCTCGCGGGCGTGCTGCAGATCCGGATCCGACATCGCCGGGTTTTCGCCCTCGATATACATGCCTGATATCTCGCCGGCATGGATCGCGTTGATGATCTCGACCACGGTCAGGCCGCGCACGGGGTCGAGCTCCTGATGCCAGAGTTTTTCGAACGGCTGGCGCAAATCGGTGCGCCCGACCGGCTGGTAGTCCGGCAGGAACATCGGGATCAGCCCGGCGTCGGAAGCGCCCTGCACGTTGTTCTGGCCGCGCAGCGGATGCAGCCCGGTGCCGGGACGGCCGACCTGCCCGGTGATCAGCGCCAGCGCGATCAGGCAGCGCGCATTGTCGGTGCCGTGGACGTGCTGGCTGATGCCCATGCCCCAGAAGATCAGCGAGGCGCGCGAGCGCGCATACATCCGCGCCACCTCGCGCAAGGTTTCCGCCGGAACGCCGCAGATCGGCTCCATCTTCTCCGGCGTGAACTCACCGATGCGCGCCTTGAGGTCTTCAAACCCCTCGGTATAGCCGGCGATATATTGCTCGTCGGTCAGGCCTTCGGTAATGATGGTGTGGATCATCGCGTTGAGCATCGCGACGTCGCTGCCCGGCTTGAACTGCAGATGCCTGTAGGCATGGCGCGACAGCGTCTGCCGCCGCGGATCCATCACGATCAATTTGGCGCCGCGCTTGGCCGCGTTCTTGATGTAGGTCGCCGCGACCGGATGATTCACGGTCGGGTTGGCACCGATCACGATGATGACCTCGGCGTCCATCGCGGCGGCGAACGGCGCCGACACCGCGCCGGAGTTCAGGCCTTCCATCAGCGCCGCCACCGATGACGCATGGCACAGCCGCGTGCAGTGGTCGACATTGTTGGAGCCAAAACCGGTGCGACCAGTTTCTGGAACAGGTAGGCTTCCTCGTTCGAGCCCTTGGCCGAGCCGAAACCGGCGAGCGCCTTGACGCCCTTGCCGTCGCGAATTTTTACCAGGCCCTTGGCGGCGAGATCGAGCGCCTCCTCCCAGGAGGCTTCGCGGAAATGCGTGAACGGATTGGCCGGATCGACCTGATCGTTGGCGTCCTTCCCGGCATTCGGCAGCCGCACCAGCGGCTTGGTCAGGCGATGCGGATGATGGATGTAGTCGAAACCAAAACGGCCCTTGACGCAGAGCCGGTTGTGATTGGCCGGGCCGTCGCGGCCCTCGGCGTAGATGATTTTCTCGTCCTTGACTTCATACGTCACCTGGCAGCCGACGCCGCAGAACGGACACAGCGAGTCGACTTTCCTGTCCGCGTAGGTGACGCGGGTCTGGTTCTCGTCGAGCATCACCGACGGCATCAGCGCGCCGGTCGGGCAGGCCTGCACGCATTCGCCGCAGGCGACGCAGGTCGACTCCCCCATCGGATCGTCGAAGTCGAACACGATCTTGGATTCATGGCTGCGATAGGCCATGCCGATGACGTCGTTGACCTGGACCTCGCGGCAGGCGCGCACGCACAAGCCGCACTGGATGCAGGAATCCAGATTGACGCTCATCGCCGGGTGGCTGCTGTCGCCATGCCAGCGTTCCGCCGCCGGGAAGCGGCTTTCGGTGACCTCGACCTTTTCGGCCCAGTGCCAGAATTTCGAATCGGGATCGTGCGAGGTTTCGCGCGCCGGCTGGTCGGCGACCAAAAGCTCCATCACCATCTTCTGCGCCGCGACCGCGCGCGCGCTTTCCGATTTCACCTTCATGCCCACGGTCGGCGTGCGCTTGCAGGACGCCGCCAGCACGCGCTCACCCTCGACCTCGACCATGCAGGCGCGGCAATTGCCGTCGGGCCGGTAGTCCGGTTCCGGCGAATAGCATAGATGCGGAATCTCGCGGCCCTGCCGTTTGGCCACCTGCCAGATGGTCTCGCCGTTGATGGCCTCGACCTGCTTGCCGTCGAGCTCGAACTGGATTTTTGTCATTCCGCCGCTTCCTTGAACTCGTCGGGGAAATATTTGATCACCGTCGTCAGCGGATTCGAGGCGGCCTGGCCGAGACCGCAGATCGAGGCATCGCGCATCGCCTGGCTCAATTC
>JAYSPJ010000636.1:0-2492 GCA_043722155.1 Bradyrhizobium sp. | reverse complement strand
CGCCCCGATGGCTACTGGAATCAGCCGCGCTCGCACAACGCGGTCGCCGCCGCCGTGGCGCAGCATCGCGCCGACTGGGGCATGACGATTGCGCCGGTCGCGCATGCCGCGGGGCTGGGCTTTATTCCGTTTGCCGAGGAGCATTATGATTTTGCATTGGTGACGGCGCGCAAGCAGCGCCGGGCGGTGCAGGCGTTTCTGGCCGCGCTGGCGTCGGAAGAAGGGCGTGCGGCGCTGGAGCGGGCGGGGTTTCGGCCGGCGTGATCGATCCCTAATGGTTGATCGCGTCGCCTCAACACCGCCATTGCGAGCCAACGGGTCGGCGCGAAGCGCCGCCCGATGACAGGCTCCGCGATGCAATCCAGCTTCACTGCAGCAAAGCTGGATTGCTCCGTCGCTTCGCTCCTCACAATGATGGCCACGGAGCTGCAGCGCCATTTCAAATAAACGCCATGCCGCCGTTCAGCATGATCGTCTGGCCGGTCATGTAGTCATTGCCGAGCACCATCAGCACCGCCTGCGCCACTTCGTCGGGCTGCCCGAGCCGTCCGAGCGGGATGCGGGCCGCCAGTTCCGAGCGGCCGCGCATCATGTCGGTCTCGATCAGCGAGGGAGCCACTGCGTTGACCGTGATGCCTTCCTTGACCAGCCGCGCCGCGTAACCGCGCGTCAATCCCTCCAAGCCGGCCTTCGACGCATTGTAGTGCACGCCGATCGCACCGGCACCGCGCGCGGCGCCTGACGAGATATTGACGATGCGGCCCCACTTCTTCGCGCGCATCGCCGGCAGCACGGCCTGGGTGCAGAGAAAAGCCGATTTCAGGTTGACCATCATGGTCTGATCGAAATCGTCCTCGGTCAGGTCATCGATGCCGCGCACGATCGCCATGCCGGCATTGTTGACGAGAATGTCGATCGGGCCCAGCGCGAATGCGACGTGATCGGCCATCTCGGTGACGGCAGTGGCCTGCGACACGTCGGCGGCGACAGCGATCGCGCGGCCGCCCTTGTGCTTGATGCCGGCGACCACTGCATTGGCGTCGGCGGCGCGTTCCCGATAGTTGACCGCGACGGCGGCGCCGGCTTCGGCAAGGGCGGCGGCAATCGCAGCACCAATGCCGCGCGAGCCGCCCGTCACCAGCGCAATGTGGCCAATCAAATCCGGCTTGGTCATGGTTGAAGTCCTCAGCCCGTGGTGAATCAGCCCCCGTCCAGCGCCGCCAGCCGCTCGGCCTCGGCGATGTCGTCCATGGTGTTGGCGTTGAAGAAGGGATCGAGTTCATCCACCGGCCACTCCACGGTGGCGAGCCGGTAGCGCGCGGTCCAGCGGTCGATCTTGCGGATGTCTTCGACGACGAGCGCGTGGCGAAGTTCTTCGCGCAACGCCACGCTCCACAAGCCGATCACCGGATGCGTCTGATGATCGGATGCCGCGACCGCGATCTGCGCGTTCTCCGCGGTCCGCGCCGCATGCAATCGCGCGACCAGATCGCGCGGCAGGAACGGACAATCCGCCGCCGCGCTCAGCACCCACGCAACTCGGGGCCGGTGCGCGGCGGCCCAGTCGAGCGCCGCCAAAATGCCGGCGAGCGGTCCCGGAAAATCGGCGACGCCATCGGGAATGACCGGCAAGCCAAAACTGGCAAAACGTGCCGGATCGCCATTGGCGTTGAGGATCAGCCCGTCGCATTGCGGCTTAAGCCGCGCGATCACGCGATCGAGGATGGTGCGGCCGCCGATCTGGCGCATCGGCTTGTCGCCGCCGCCCATCCGGCGGGCCAGGCCGCCGGCGAGCAGCACGCCGGGAGTTTCAATCTTCACGCTCACCGCCCTTGCGCTTGTGACGCGCGGATTCCTCTGCGACGAAGGCGAGGTTCTGGTCGTAGACGATGCGCTCCTGGCCCGCCAGCGCGATGAATCGCTTTCCCTTCGCGCGGCCGACCAGCGTCAGCCCGACCTGCCGCGCGAGGTCGACGCCCCAGGCCGTGAAGCCCGAACGCGACACCAGAATGGGGATACCCATCCGCACCGTCTTGATCACCATCTCCGAGGTCAGCCGGCCCGTGGTGTAGAGAATCTTGTCGGCGGGATCGACGCCGTGGCGAAACATCCATCCGGCGATCTTGTCGACGGCGTTGTGGCGACCGACATCCTCGGTGTAGCAGACCGGCTCGCCTTCCCGGCACAGCACGCAGCCATGGATCGCGCCGGCCTCGAGGTAGAGCGAGGGCATGGTGTTGATGGCATGCGTCATCTGGTAGAGCCAGGACGTGCGCAGCTCCGCCTTCGGCAAGGCGACGCTTTCGACGGCTTCCAGCAGGTCGCCGAACGCAGTGCCCTGGGCGCAGCCCGAGGTCTGCGTTCGCTTCTTCAGTTTTTGTTCGAAATTGGTATGGTGCTCGGTGCGCACCACCACGACCTGCAGGTCGTCGTCATATTCGACCTCGGTGACGACGTCGTCGTATTTCAGCATGTTCTGGTTGAGCAGATAG
>JAYSPJ010000635.1:0-1545 GCA_043722155.1 Bradyrhizobium sp. | reverse complement strand
GCGACCGCCGAAATCCTGCGCGTGATCAGCGAGTCGCCCACGGATGTGACGCCGGTGTTCGAAGCCATCGTCGCTGCGGCCCTGCGCCTGGTCGACGGGACCACCTGCCATGTCACGCGCGTGGAGGGCGACATGATCCATCTGGCCGCCTACAGTGCGACCGATGCGGCGGGCGAGGAAGCGCTCAGAAGTATCTATCCGCGGCAGATGGCTGGGGACCGCCGTTTCGATGCATTGCGCGCAGGTAACGCGACGCTCATCGGCGACGCCGAAACCGACGCGCAGATTCCGGAAGCCTTGCGGACGGTGATGAGACTGCGCGGCGTGCGCAGCAACGTGGTGGTGCCGATGATGCGCAATGGCGTCCTGATCGGCACTCTGGTCGTCAACCGTGCCATTGCCGGGGAGATCGACGAGCACAAGATCGGCATCCTGAAAATGTTCGCCGGCCAGGCCGTCATCGCCGTCGAGAATGTGCGCCTGTTCAACGAGACGCAAGAGGCGCTTACGCGTCAGACCGCCAGCGCCGATATCCTGCGGGTGATCAGCGGTTCGCCCACCGACGTACAGCCGGTATTCCGCAGCATTGTCGCGGCGGCTGTGAGCTTGCTTGCCTGTGACTCGGTAATCGTGTTCCAGTGCAATGCTGATTCCATTTCGCCGATGGCGGCAGCCACGCCGGCCGGACCGTCGACAGACATGGGGCCTCCGGCAATCCCCCTTGATGCCACGCTGAATTTTCCTTCGCAAGCCGTTGTTTCAAAGAAAATTCTGCATTTGCCCGATTGGCGCGCCATCGATCTGCCCGAACATGAGCGAGCGATTCACGAGATCCTGGGCGTCAATTCGGCGTTATACCTGCCGCTGTTGCGGGAGGGCGAGAACTATTGTGTCGGGCTGCTGGTGTTCGCCCGCCTGCAGCCACGCCCGTTCAGCGAGCCCGAGATCGCGCTTGCGGAATCGTTCCGCGACCAGGCAATGATTGCCATCGAGAACGCGCGCCTGTTCAACGAGACTCGCGACGCGCTGCACCAGGTCGAGCAGCGCACCGCCGAGCTGAGCGAAGCGCTCGACTACCAGACCGCGATCAGCGATGTGCTGCGCGTCATCAGCGCCTCGCCGACCGACGTGGCACCGGTGTTCGAGGCCATCCTCAAGAGCGCGTCGCGGCTGTTCGGCAGCCCGATCGCGGCGGTCTTCCGCTACGACGGGCAACTCGTGCATCTGGTGGCGACGCAGAACTGGCCGCCGGCCGCCATCGCCGATGCGCGGCGGCTGTATCCGGCCCCGCCCAATCCGCAGATGATGAGTGGCCGGGTCATCCTGTCAGGCTGTTTGCAGAGCGAAGAGGACGCGCTTCACGATCCAGCGTACGACCGGCAGGCGGCCGGCATCGGCCACTGGCGGCGCATGATCGGCGCGCCCCTGCTGAAGGATGGCACCCCGGTTGGCGTGATCGTCGTCGCCTGGCCCGAGCCCGGAACGACCCCGCAACGTCAGGCCGATCTGCTCAAGACCTTCGCCGACCAGGCGGTGATCGCGATC
>JAYSPJ010000634.1:0-6358 GCA_043722155.1 Bradyrhizobium sp. | reverse complement strand
ACTTGTTGAAACACAACAACCTCATGCTGAGGAGCGAGCGGCGCGAGCGTCTCGAAGCATGGGCAGCCAGCGACTCACCGATCTCACATAGCCAGTACTGGGACAGCCTATGACCGTTACCGGATCGCTGAAATTCCCGCGAGTAGAACGATGACGATACCGATCGCGCTCACCATCGCCGGCTCGGATTCGTCAGGCGGCGCCGGCATCCAGGCCGACCTCAAGAGCTTTGCCGCGCTCGGTGTCTACGGCGCCTCCGTGATCACGGCCCTGACTGCGCAGAACACGCAGGGCGTCACCGGCATTCACCAGGTGCCCGCCGATTTCGTCACCGCGCAGATCGACGCCGTGTTCGGCGATCTCGACGTCAAGGCCGTCAAGATTGGCATGGTGGCGGACCTCGCCGTGATCGACGCGATCGCCGCCGGACTGCGGAAGTGGTCGCCGACACATATCGTGCTCGATCCCGTGATGGTCGCGACCTCAGGCGATCGTCTGCTCGCGGCCGAGGCAGTCGAGAGCTTGCGCACGAAACTCATTCCGTTGGCGTCGCTGATTACGCCGAACCTGCCGGAAGCCGCCGCCCTGCTGAATGAACCAGTTGCGGCTGATGAGGCCGCGATCGGGAGCCAGGGCCAACGGCTGTTGGCGATGGGGTGTCCGGCGGTGCTGATCAAGGGCGGGCACGGGCAGGGCGCCGAGAGCGTCGACTATCTCGTCACCGGCAGCGGCACCATCGCGCTGGCGGCCCCGCGCATCGCCACCCGGAACACCCACGGCACCGGCTGTTCGCTGTCCTCCGCCATCGCCGCCGGCCTGGCCAAAGGCGAAGACATGGAAACCGCGGTGCGCCACGCCAAGGCCTGGGTCAGCGCCGCGATCGCGGCGGCCGACCGGCTCGGCGTCGGCCGCGGCCACGGGCCGGTCCATCATTTTCACGGGTTCTATTAGGATCATCCGCTCTCAAAGCCGATGTGCCAAGAGCAGACACGCCGGAATATTCGATCACCTCGTCTGCGGCTGTCATGCTCTTAACGGGGCATTGCGGAACGATGAAAGTGGACAATCTTCCACTCCGATCCGCGCTTCGCGATCACGAAAGTCACTCGGCCAGGATTGCTGAATGCTTTGCCGTCCATAACTCCCATCGAGTCGTTCAAGCCGGCGACCAGGACAGCATTGTCCGATAATACCATCACCTCCGAAGAACTGATGGGGGCCGCGCGTGGACGCCTGGTAAGAATTGCATCCTCAAAATATTTGCGGATCGCCGCCGGCTCCGTGACGACCGATTTGCTGCCAGTGCCCATGAAGAGAGCATCAGTGGAATACAGAGCGACGATTGCATCAACGTCTGAAGCTGCAAACGCTTTAGCCCATTGGTCCAAGACTGCCAAAGCATCTTCCTTTGGCCCCGCAGTGCCGCTCGATGAGTGCAGAGCGGCAATAAGGATAGCTAAGATGAATGCGCGCATGTGTCCCCCAATTCCGTGACAGGCCATTCTAGCACAGGCTGCCGATGTCCGCTCTGGGGCCAGGAGCCGTGTTTGGTGGCGCGATGCGCTGGCGGGGCAAGCGCATTGTTGGTGGAAGGAACCGCACCGAGATCTTGCGCGCCGCCGCGGAAAGGCGCGCATCCGCCTTTCCGGCGCTTTGGCCGCAAGCCCAGCGGCCGCTTGCAACCGTCAACCTTTGAAGGTCGGTTGGCGCGGGTGCACGCAATCCCTGAAAACGTCGAAGTCCTTCCACCCGGGCTCGGGCGGCTCGTATCCGGATCGCGGCGCGTAGATCGAGGGATCGACCAACTGCATGTCCGGGATGTAGCGCGGACAATTCGGGAAGATTACGCGCGCTGTGACACGAACGATCAGCTGCGCGCCAACGATGCTGGCGAGCAGCGGATCGTCGCGGCTCACCATCGCGGTGCCGTTGACACGCAGGCGCTGCGGCCTGCCATGCAGGGCGATGAACAGCAGGCCGACGTCGGCATTCACCAGAATGTTGCCGAGGCTCTTGAACATGCCGTTGCCGTCGTAGTCGGGGAATGCGAGTTCGGACGGGCCTGTGACCGCCACGAAGCCCGGCATGCCGCCCTTGAACGAACAATCGGGCCGCCCCTCGGCGTCGGCCGTAGCCAGAAAGAAATACGGCGCGCTCTCGACAAACGCCCGGTCCTCGGGCGTGAACTCCTTGCGCGTGAATTCTTCCAGGCGGTCGGAAATCCGGCGGCTGTCGAATTGATCCTGCAGCCGGCGATTGCCCTCGTGAAACATGAGGCTGTCGGTCATCGCTGCTCTCCTCGGTCACACGGCGTCGGGTGGGATGATCGTCGTCCCGCCCGGGGCAAGTTTAGCACCGATTGCACGCGCCACGCGCAGGCACGTCAAAGCAATTTCATGGTCTCGTCACCGACCACGCGAAGCTCGATCCTGCCGATCAGATCCGAACGGCGCGCCTCGGCGGCGCCGATGGCGTCCATCGTCTGTCGCAACGTACTGACGTTCGATCCGAGCGACACGATTCCGCCCAGCACCGCGGCGATCGATCCGAGGGCGGCGGCCGGACTGGATCCGAACAGGCCGAGCATCATCACGAGCAGCATCGCGGCGCCGCCGGCGATGGCCGCCCTGGACACCAGAATGAACTTCCGGCATCGCTCGGAGACCTCGGCAAGCTCCTCGAGCCGCGCTTCGATCCGTGAAATCTCGTCGATCGGATTGTCCTCGGTCATCAGGCTGGCCTGACGGCCAAGACCTTTTCTAACATGACCCTTTTCCAATTCAGGCCGGTGGCAAGCCGAGCGCCTGCCCGCTCTCGATCCAGACCGGCAATTCGCGCTGATACAAGGCATTGCTTTGCTTGAAGCCGAGCGCCGGTTCCAGCACGAAAGTGCTGAGAATTTCCTTCACTTTCGGATCGCTGTTGGCCGCCACGCAGAGTTCCGCCAGCCGGTCGACGATCGGCTGCGGCGTCGCTTTCGGCAACGCCCAGCCCGTGAAGCCGCTCACGGTGAAGAACTTCGATGTCGCACCCTGTTCAGGCAGGGTCTTGATATCAGGGATCGCGTCGACCTTCTTCGAATGCACCGCGAACACAACGCCGCGATTGCTTTGCAGGACGGATTGCGCGGCCGTATAGCTGCCCATCGCGACATCGAGCGTACCGTCCAGCAGCCCCGTCCACATCGGCGCTTCGCCACGGTAGTGGATCGGTTCGATCTTGAGACCATACTGCTTGTTGAGTTCATTGATCGTCATGTGCGGGGCTGAGCCCGCGCTATAGGTGCCGAAGTTCACCTGGCCTTTCTTGCGCGCGAAAGCCACGAATTCCTGCAGCGTCTTGACGCCGGACTCCGGGTTCGCGATCAGCAGCAGGCCGGCGCCCGGGATGACGCTGACCAGAGTCAGGTCCTTGTCCATGTCGTAGCCGGGGTTCTTCATCATCACCCTGTTCATCACGTAGGTGGTCGAGATCGAGCACAGGATGGTGTGGCCATCCGGCGCCGCGCGCGCGACTTCCGCCGCGCCGATGGAGCCCGAGGCGCCCGCCTTGTTTTCGATGACGACGGTCTGCCCCACCTGCCTGGAGATGAAATCGCCGAAGGCGCGCGCCAGCAGGTCGGTCTGCCCGCCCGCCGGGTAGCTGCAGATCATGCGGATCTGCCGCGACGGCCACGCGGCTTGCGCCGAGGCGCCGCGCGAGAGGAAAGGCAGTACGGCAGCCGCGGTGCCGGCAGCGATGAAGTGACGGCGATTGAATTTCGCTAACATGGTTTCCCCCTGAATTTGCGCGAGGGTATAGCATCGTCCGGCTTCTGCAACGTGCGAAAGGCGGGACAGATTGGCGCATTCAACAAAGATTCGAACCTTGATTGTCACGCCGATCAACTTGCGATAAGCACGGCCGGAAATGTACATCCTGGCCCCGGTCGGACGTCCAGGCAATTCAAGCATGGCTGGTGGAAGTGAGCATGGCGCGCAACATTCTGATCCTTGGTGCCTCGTATGGCTCCTTGCTGGGGACCAAGCTTTTGATGGCGGGTCACAACGTGACCCTGGTTTGCCGGAAGAAGACGGCAGAACTGATCAATCGCGACGGTACCGAAGTTCGCATCAAGCTGCGCGACGAGGCCGTGCACCGGGCGATCTTCTCGCGCAACTTGCCGGGCAGACTGGACGCGACCGAGCCCGGCAACGTCGACATTTCCCGTTACGATCTGGTGGCGCTTGCCATGCAGGAGCCGCAATACACCAACCACACGGTACGGGTGCTGATGGTGAAGATCGCCGCGGCAGGGCTGCCTTGTCTTTCGATCATGAACATGCCGCCCTTGCCCTATCTCAAGCGGATCCCGGCGCTGGCGGATATGGACCTGGAAGAGGCCTATACCAATGCCCAGGTGTGGGAACGGTTCAAGCCGGGACTGGTGTCGCTCTGCTCGCCCGATCCGCAAGCCTTCCGTCCACCGGAAGAGGCGGCGAACGTGCTTCATGTCGGCCTGCCGACAAACTTCAAAGCATCGATATTTGCGGACGAGAAACACAACCTGCTGCTTCGGGAGCTGGAAGCGGACATCGACGCGGTGACGCTGGATGGCCATGACGTTCCGGTGAAGCTCAAGGTGTTCGATTCGCTGTTCGTTCCGCTGGCGAAATGGTCGATGCTGTTGACCGGGAATTATCGCTGCATCACGCTGCACGAGCCGCAGTCGATCCGCGACGCCGTGCACGGTGATCTGAAGCTCTCGCAGGCGATCTATGATCATGTCGATGCCGTCGCCCGGCGTCTGGGGGCCGACCCGCAAGATCAGGTGCCTTTCGGGAAATATGCCAAGGCGGCGGAAAGCCTGCTCAAGCCCTCATCGGCGGCCCGGGCGGTCGCCAGCGGCGCGCCTTTCATCGAGCGCGTCGACCTGCTGGTGAAGCTGATCTCGCATCAGCTTGGCATGCCCAATAGCGAGATCGATCGCACGGTCGAGATCGTGGATCAAAAACTGAACGAGAGGATCGTGGCGGGCGGATCCGGCTCGCCATGACGTCGTGCTTCATCGCAGTTCGAGAACGGCGCTGCCGGCACTCAGTCACTTCGCCCCGGACTTTTCCAGGATGACGACCATCTCCCGATAGCCGCGATTTCTCGCGAGCTTGAGCGGCGTCGATCCGCTGCCGTCGGGAATATCGACGTTGGCGCCGGCGTCGACCAAGGCGCGCAAGGTCTCGGTGTGGTTCCTGCCGCCATCGCCGAGCACGATTGATTCGATCAACGCAGTCCATTGCAGATTGTTGACGTGATCGAGCGGCGCCCTGGCGGCAATCAGCGTTCGCACGACTTCAGCATGACCGAGATGGGCTGCCGCGATGAGGGCTGTACCATCGTAACGGCTGGTGACAGCTTTCGGATTGCCACCGCCTTCAAGCGCGATCTTCAGCATCGGCACGTCATCGGCGACCGCCGCAATGGTGATGATATCGTAGCGGTCGATTTCAAGTTTGTTCGGATCGGCGCCGAGCCGGATCAGGGTGCGGGCGGCATCGTGCCTCTTCTGGTAGACCGCGACATGCAGCGGCGTGCGATTGCGACTGTCGGTCGCTTCCTTGTTTTCAGCCGCGGCGATCCGCTTTTCTATATCGACGACGTCGCCGCGGGCGGCGGCGGCATGCAGGCCGCTATAGGCGCGCAATTCGGCCTCGGTCGGGGCGATCTGGGCGGATGCGGGCAGGACGGCCAGCAGGGCGAGGCAGAAAGCGGCGAGGACATGCATGGGGAGAAAGCTCCGGTCCGCTGACCGCCAGCAAACATAGCATCGACGGTTCAATCTGCAAATCGGGGAGTTAGGCTTTCGAATGCCGCGATTGTCGAACTGGCGGGGCTGTGCTTCTCTGCCGCAAAGGAACGGTTCGAAGCCGGCGGCGTTCTTGGCGTGCGGTAGAGGCCGCAGGGTGTCAATCCCAAGGGAGATTCCGATGCGCATTCCGGCTTTGGCGATTTTGACGATCGCGACGGTTTTGACGGCAACGCCGACCGTGGCCCAGACCTATGATCCGAAGTATCCGGTCTGCCTGCAGATCTACCAGGGCTTCACGGACTATTACTTCGAATGCGGCTATACCTCGCTGGCACAGTGCAACATGTCGGCATCGGGCCGCGCCGCACAGTGCATCATCAATCCATATTACGCGGGCAAGAAAGCCGCGCCGCGACAGCGAGACCGGCGGCCGCGCCGCGACTATTGAGCCCCGCGCCTGTGCCGGACAGGCGCCGCGGCACAGCGACCATTGCGCCAATGGGCTGGTTTATCGAGCCGGGTCGACGTGATTTGTCCTGTCCGGTCCCGCGCGCAAAGAGATTCCGTTTTGCC
>JAYSPJ010000633.1:0-12583 GCA_043722155.1 Bradyrhizobium sp. | reverse complement strand
CCCCGATGGACTGGCGCATCTGCGCAGCCTCGAGTTCGTCGACAAGAACAATATCGGCCTCGAGGGTCACTCGATGGGCGGCTGGACCGTGCTGGCCGCCGCCACTGCGATGCCGAACGACTACAAGTCGATGGTGCTGGAGGGTTCCTCCACCGGAAAACCGTTCGCCGCCGACGGCACCGCCAGCTGGCCGCGCAATGTGGCCCTGGTGTTCGCGCAGTATGAAGAATTCTCGACGCTGATGTGGGGCGTCGAGCTCGCCCGCGACGTCGCCAACAGCCCCAAGCTCTGGACCCTGTTCGGCACGCAAGGCGCCGTCGAGCCCGGCAAGGTCTATGGCGACATCGCCCAAGGGACGGCGCGGGTGCTGTACACGCCGGCGATCACCCATCCGGCCGAACACATTTCGCATCAGGCGATCGGCCACAGCCTCGACTGGTTTGCCAGGACCTTGCAGGGCGGCACGCCGAAACCGGCCGACGACCAGATCTGGCTGCGCAAGGAGATCGGCACGCTGATCGCATTGCTCGGCTTCGTCGCGCTCTTGATCGGCGCCTTCGACGCGCTGCTGGAAGCCAGGATGTTTTCCCGGCTGCGGCTGCCCGAGATCGCCGACGGCACCATGCCGGAGCATGTCGCGGCCGACGGCCGCCGCTGGACCGTGGCGTTCGTGCTGTCGGCCTTCCTTCCGGCGCTGACCTATTATCCGGCGTTCGCGCTGGCCGGCACCTTCGTCAAGCCGTCGGCCTGGCTGCCGCAGGGCATCACCAACCAGATCATGGTCTGGGCCGTCATCAACGCCCTGATCACGCTGGCGCTGATGCCGTTCGCGCCGAAGCGCGCCAGCCGCGGCGGCATCGTGCTCCAGTCGGTCGTGATCGCGGTGGCCACCGTCATTGTCGGCTACGCCGCGCTGTGGCTGGCTGATCTGATCTTCAAGATCGATTTCCGGTTCTGGATCGTCGCCCTGAAACTGATGAGCGCCAAGCAGTTTGTGATCTTCCTGATCTACCTTGTTCCGTTCACGGCGTTTTTCGTGGTCGCGCTGCATGTGCTGCACCGGGATTTCTCGACCATGGGGTCAGGGCGCGGCGCGCTCTATCTCACCAATATTCTGGCGCTGACGCTGGGCTTCATCGTGCTGCTGGTGCTGCAATACGGCACGCTGTGGCTGACCGGAAAGCTGTTCAACCCGCTGCCCGATCCCGGTTTCGTGCCGCTCTCCACCATCGTCGCCATCCAGTTCGTGCCGCTGCTGGCGATCGCAGCCGCGATCGCGACCTTCACTTGGCGGCGCACCGGCTCCAGCCTGCCGGGCGCGCTGATCTGCGGGCTGTTCGTCACTTGGTACGTGGTGGCGGGCACGGCCACCCAGGCGGCGTTCTAAAGCGTTTTCGAGCGAAGTGGGCACCGATTCGCGTGAAGAAAACGCGTCAAAACAAGAATCAGGACGCCGGTGCTGGTCCAACCAGAACCGGCGTCCTGAGCCCGAATATCGGCTGAAAGTGCATAGCGCCTTGGCTTCCGCCGGGGCGTTTGCGGTGCTATAGCGCGCATGCAATCACCCCCATCCGAAACGCGCTATTCCCAAAAAGGCCCGATCTGCCATGGCAAAAATCAAGGTGACCAACCCCGTCGTCGAACTCGATGGCGACGAGATGACCCGGATCATCTGGCAATACATCAAGGACAAGCTGATCAACCCGTTTCTCGATATCGACCTGAAATATTACGACCTCGGGATGGAATACCGCGACAAGACCAACGATCAGGTCACCATCGACGCCGCCGAAGCCATCAAGAAGGTCGGCGTCGGCGTCAAATGCGCCACCATCACCCCGGACGAAGCCCGGGTGAAGGAGTTCGGCCTCAAGCAGATGTGGAAGTCGCCGAACGGCACCATCCGCAACATCCTCGGCGGCGTCGTGTTCCGCGAGCCGATCATCTGCAAGAACGTGCCGCGGCTGGTGCCCGGCTGGACCAAGCCGATCATCATCGGCCGTCACGCCTTCGGCGATCAGTACCGCGCCACCGACTTCAAGTTCCCCGGCAAGGGCACGCTGTCGATGAAATTCGTCGGCGAGGACGGCAAAGTGATCGAGCGCGAGGTCTACAAGTCCCCGAGCGCCGGCGTCGCACTGGCGATGTACAACCTCGACGATTCCATCGCCGATTTTGCCCGCGCCTCGCTGAACCAGGGCCTGTCCAAGGGCTACTCGGTCTATCTCTCGACCAAGAACACCATCCTCAAGGTCTATGACGGGCGGTTCAAGGACATCTTCCAGGAGATCTACGACAACGAGTTCAAGGCCAAGTTCGAAGCGAAGAAGATTACCTACGAACATCGTTTGATCGACGACATGGTCGCCGCCGCGATGAAGTGGTCGGGCGGCTACGTCTGGGCCTGCAAGAACTACGACGGCGACGTGCAGTCGGACACCATCGCGCAGGGCTACGGCTCGCTCGGCCTGATGACCTCCGTGCTGATGACCCCGGACGGCAACACGGTCGAAGCCGAAGCCGCCCACGGCACGGTGACGCGGCATTACCGCGAGCATCAGAAGGGCAAGGAGACCTCAACCAACTCGATCGCCTCGATCTTCGCCTGGACCCGCGGCCTGTCGCATCGCGCCAAGCTCGATAATAACGAGGCATTGGCAAGATTCGCGCTGACGCTGGAGAAGGTCTGCGTCGATACCGTCGAGGCCGGCTTCATGACCAAGGATCTGGCACTTCTGGTCGGCGCCGACCAGCGCTGGCTCTCCACCACCGGCTTCCTCGACAAGGTCGGGGAAAACCTGACCAAGGCGATGGCGGCTTAATTCGCCTGCGGCCTTGGGGAGGCCCGCAGGCCAATCAACGTCATTGCGAGCGAAGCGAGGCAGTCCATAATCTTGCTGCCGATGCAGCATGGATTGCTTCGTCGCTACGCTCCTCGCAATGACGAGCAAGGGGTGAGGTTTCCATGCTCTTCATGGTGATCGAACGCTTCAAGGACCGGGACCCGATCCCGGTCTACAAGCGCGTGCGCGATCCCGGGATCAAATTCCCGGAAGGCCTCACTTACGTCGGTAGCTGGATCGAACCCAATTTCGACCGCTGCTTTCAATTGATGGAATGCGACGATGCGCGGTTGCTGCAGGAATGGATCCTGAGCAACCGCGACCTCGGCATGACCTTCGAGATCGTACCCGTGGTGCCGAGCAAGGCGACGCGGGAAGTGGTGGCGCCGTTTCTGGACAGGAAATAGTCCGGCGTTTCGCGGCTACACGACGACGCCGCCTTCGTCATCCGTTTCCGCGGCCTGCGTAAGCTCATCGGCGGCGATGTCGCCCTTCTGCGCCACCGCCGTATCGGCGAGCCGCGCCTTGACGACTTCCTGGACATGCGCCGCGAGCTTCGGGGCGCGCGCGATCAAGGCGTGGAAATCCTGCGCGTCCAGCGCCAGCAGGTTCGACTTGCGTAGCGCGGTGACGGTGCCGCTGCGCTGGGTCCGATGCAAGAGCGCGATCTCGCCGAAGAAACTGCCGTCGGCGAGCCGCACCCGCTGCGCCGGCAATTCGATCTCGACCTCGCCGGCGGCGATGAAATACATCGACGACGCCGGCTCTCCCCGCCGCACTAGGATTTCGCCGGTCTCGATGGTCTGGGTGCGCAACAGCCGCATGATATCGGCGATTTCGGCGGCGCGCAGATGCGCAAACAGCGGCACCCGCGCCAGCATGCCCCAGGTCACGATGAAGTCGTGACGGCGGACTTCGTTGGCGAAAGCGCCGGAAATGATCGCCACCGGCAGCGCGATCATCATCAACCCGCCGACGATGGCGAAGCTGGCGACCGTCTTGCCCATCGCCGTCACCGGCACCACGTCGCCATAGCCGACGGTGCCGAGCGTCACGATCGCCCACCACATCGCGAGCGGAATGCTGCCGAACTTGTCGGGCTGGGCGTCATGCTCCACCGCGTACATCACGGTCGCAAAGGTGAGCACGGCGCCGACCAGGATCACCAGGCATCCGAACAGCGTGCGCCGCTCGGCATGCACCGCCGCCAGCAGCGAGCGCATCGCGGTCGAATAGCGCACCAGCTTGAAGAACGGCAGCATGCCGACCATCACAAGCATCGGGCGCTGGTTACCGAGTAATGCGACTCCGGACGGCAGCACCGACAGCAGGTCGATGATGCCGAGGCTGGAGGTCGCGTAGTCCAGCCGGGCGCGCCACGGGCTCATCTCCCGAACCGGCGCATGTCCGGCCACGCTCCAGAACCGCGCCGCATATTCGAGGGCAAAGACCGCGAGCGACCCGATCTCGATCGCAATGAGCAACCGGCCGAACCGCGCGTTGATCTCCGGAACCGATGCCAGCACCATCACCGACACGTTGATGACGACGATCGCGATAATCAGATGCGCGAGCCGCGCGCTCGCCGTGTGCGGAATGTTATCATGCTCGAGGAGATCGTAGACCCGGCGGCGCAGATCGTGACCTTGCATCGCGCTGTTCCCCGGATTGAACCCGTCAGGCACTACTCATCGCTTTTTCGATCGCCGAGAGCGCGGCAGCCGCCTTGGCGCCATCGGGACCGCCGGCCTGCGCCATGTCGGGCCGCCCGCCGCCGCCCTTGCCACCAAGCGCCTCGGAAGCGACGCGCACCAGGTCGACCGCGCTGAAGCGCGAGGTGAGATCGGCCGTGACGCCGACCACGACGCCGGCCTTGCCGTCCGCGGTGACGCCGACGATGGCGACCACCCCGGAGCCAAGCTGCTTCTTGCCGTCGTCGGCGAGGCTCTTGAGGTCCTTCATCTCGATGCCTTCGACCGCGCGCGCCATCAGCTTGATGTTGCCGACTTCGCGGATGCCGCCAGTAGCCGCCGCCGATCCGTTGGCAGCCGACGCCCCGCCGCCCATGGCGAGCTTCTTGCGCGCCTCCGACAGGTCGCGCTCCAGCTTCTTGCGCTCTTCCATCAGTGCGGCGATCCGCGCCGGCATGTCGTCGAGCGTGGTGCGCAACTCGCCCGCCGCGATCCTGGCGAGCGTCATGGTGTCGTTGGCATGACGCCTTGCATGGTTTCCGGTCAGCGCCTCGATACGGCGGACGCCTGACGCAACCGCGCTTTCGCCGGTCACCGAGATCAGGCCGATATCGCCGGTGCGGCGCACATGGGTACCGCCGCACAATTCCACCGACCAGCCGAGCGCGTTGCTGCCGTGTTCGCGGGCGGACCTGCCCATCGTGACCACGCGCACCTCGTCGCCGTATTTCTCGCCGAACAGCGCACGGGCGCCGGCATCGCGGGCGTCGTCCACCGCCATCAGCCGGGTGGTGACCTCTTCATTCTCCAGCACCACCTCGTTGGCGATGTCCTCGATACGGGCGAGTTCGTCCTGGGTGATCGGCTTCGGATGCACGAAGTCGAAGCGCAAGCGGTCCGGCGCCACCAGCGAGCCACGCTGGGCGATGTGGTCGCCGAGCACCTGCCGCAGCGCTTCGTGCAGCAGATGCGTCGCGGAGTGATGGGCGCGGATCGATGAGCGCCTTGCGTGATCGACTTCGAGCGCCAGCGCGGTGCCGGGCTTCAGCGTGCCGTGCTCGACCGTACCGATATGCACGAAGAGATCGCCGGCCTTCTTCTGGGTGTCGGTGACGCGGAACCGCACGCCCTCGCCCGTCATCATGCCGGCGTCGCCGACCTGGCCGCCGGACTCCGCATAGAATGGCGTCTGGTTCAGCATGATGGCGCCGCTCTCGCCCGACTTGAGCCTCTCGACGTCCTTGCCGTCTTTCACCAGTGCCGCGACCACGCCCTCGGCAGTTTCGGTCTCGTAGCCCAAAAATTCCGTCGCGCCGAGTTTCTCGCGCAAGGGGAACCAGACGTTCTCGCTGGCGGTATCGCCGGAGCCCGCCCATGCCGCGCGCGCCTTGGCCCGCTGCCGGTCCATCGCGTCGGTGAAGGAGGCGATGTCGACGCCGATGCCGCGGTTGCGCAGCGCGTCCTGGGTAAGGTCGAGCGGAAAACCATAGGTGTCGTACAGCGTGAACGCGGTGTCGCCGTCGAACATGTCGCCCTTCTTCAGGCTCTCGCTCTTCTCCTCCAGAATGGTCAGCCCGCGTTCCAGCGTCTTGCGAAACCGCGTTTCTTCCAGCCGCAGCGTTTCCTCAATCAGGTTTTCGGCCCGCACCAGTTCGGGATATGCTTGGCCCATCTCGCGCACCAGGGCCCACACCAGCCGGTGCATCAGCGGGTCCTGAGCGCCGAGCAACTGCGCATGGCGCATCGCGCGGCGCATGATCCGGCGCAACACATAGCCGCGGCCCTCATTCGAGGGCAGCACGCCGTCGGCAATCAAAAACGACGATGCGCGCAGATGATCGGCGATCACGCGCAGCGAGGCCTTCTGTTCGCCTTGCGGATCGGCGCCGGTCAACTCGGAAATGGCGCGGATCAAGGCTACGAACAGGTCGATTTCGTAATTGTCGTGCTTGCCCTGCAGCACCGCAGCGACGCGTTCCAGCCCGGCGCCAGTATCGATCGACGGTTTCGGCAGCAGATTGCGCGCGCCGCCTTCGATCTGCTCATACTGCATGAACACGAGATTCCAGATCTCAATGAAGCGGTCGCCATCCTGCTCGGGCGAACCCGGCGGCCCGCCCCAGATCTTGTCGCCATGGTCGTAGAAGATTTCCGAACAGGGACCGCACGGACCGGTGTCGCCCATCTGCCAGAAATTGTCGGAACCGGCGATGCGAATGATGCGGGACTCTGGCAAGCCCGCGATCTTCTTCCAGAGATCGAACGCCTCGTCGTCGTCGACATAGACGGTCGCGGTCAGCTTGTCCTTTGCCAGCCCGAATTCCCTGGTGACGAGATTCCACGCCAGCTCGATCGCGCGGTCCTTGAAATAATCGCCGAACGAAAAATTGCCGAGCATCTCGAAAAAGGTGTGATGCCGCGCGGTGTAACCGACATTGTCGAGGTCGTTGTGCTTGCCGCCGGCGCGCACGCATTTCTGCGAGGTGGTGGCGCGCTGGTAGGGACGTTTCTCGACGCCGGTGAAGACGTTCTTGAACTGCACCATGCCGGCATTGGTGAACATCAGGGTCGGGTCGTTGCGCGGCACCAGCGGCGACGACGGCACGATCTCGTGGCCCTCGGCCGCGAAGTAGTTCAGAAAAGTCGACCTGATCTCGTTAACGCCGCTCATTTTGGTCCAATCGCAAAAAGTCCGGGATTCGTCGCAAACTCGTCATCTCACCGGCAAATGGCTTTTAGACAAGGGGGATGGCGCTGTCCAGAAAGTGTGCAGCGGATCAGGGGCTTGCCGCACCAGCACATGGCTCGTTGATAATTGCTGCGGCTGCGTTGACAGCCTTGGCGCGGCTGTGTTTTCCTGCCTCCGTTCAAGACAGTCACATCGGGAGAGATCGGCTTAGACGCCGGCGCCGAAGGAGCAACCGCCCCGGAAACTCTCAGGCAAACGGACCGCGTGACTTGCTAGCATCTGGAAAGAGACGCCGCCGGGCCTGCCCTGGAATGCGTCCGCCGACGGGATAATACTCTCAGGCACAGCGACAGATGGGGCTTCGACGGGTTTTCGAGGAATCCTCCTCGGGAACCGCGAGGGTCCCATGATGCTTACGCGCGAAGCCGAAACCGCATTGAAAACCACCCCTTTGCATGCCCTGCATCGCGCCAGCGGCGGCAAGATGGTGCCGTTCGCCGGCTACGACATGCCGGTACAATTCGCAACCGGCGTGCTCAGGGAGCACCTGCATACCCGCAATTCTGCCGGGCTGTTCGACGTCTCGCATATGGGGCAGCTGGAGCTGCGGGCAAAATCCGGCAAGGTCGAGGACGCCGCCAGGGCGCTGGAGCGGCTGGTGCCGCAGGACATCCTTGGCGTTGCGCCTGGCCGGCAGCGCTACGCCCAGTTCACCAACGAAGCCGGCGGCATTTTGGATGACCTGATGGTGGCGAATTTCGGCAGCCATTTGTTCCTGGTGGTCAATGCCGCCTGCAAGGCTGAAGACGAGGCGCATCTGCGCGCTCACCTGTCGGACAGCTGCATCATCGAGCCGCTTCCCGACCGCGCGCTGATCGCGCTGCAGGGCCCGAAGGCCGAATCGGTACTGGCCCGGCATTGCCCCGACATATCGGCGATGCGCTTCATGGATGCGGGGCCGCGCCGCATCGACGGCATCGACTGCTTCGTCTCGCGCTCGGGCTACACCGGCGAGGACGGCTTTGAGATTTCGGTTCCGGCCGGCTGGGCGGAAGCGCTCGCCCAGACACTGCTGGCAGATAATGACGTATTGCCGGTCGGGCTCGGCGCCCGCGACAGCCTGCGGCTCGAGGCAGGGCTTTGCCTCTATGGCCACGACATCGACACGTCCACGACGCCAGTCGAGGGCGCGCTGGAATGGTCGATCCAGAAGAGCCGCCGCCGTGCCGGCGCACGTGCCGGCGGTTTCCCGGGCGCGGACAAGATTCTCGCGCAGCTCGAGCAAGGCGCGCCGCGACGCCGGGTCGGGCTCAAGCCCGAAGGCCGCGCGCCGGTTCGCGAAGGCGCGCCGTTATTCGCGGACGAAACGTCATCCGAACCGATCGGAAAGGTCACCTCGGGCGGCTTCGGCCCCAGCGTCAATGCACCGGTCGCGATGGGCTATTTGCCGGTTTCGCTCGCCGCCACAGGCTCACTGGTGTTCGCCGAATTGCGCGGCGCACGGCTGCCGCTGCGGGTCGCGGCCACGCCCTTCGTTCCCAATACTTACAAACGTTGAGCCCGCAAACGTTGAACCCGCAAATGCTGAACTCGCAAACGCCAGAGGATCCGTCATGACGACGCTCTATACCACCGACCACGAATGGCTTCGCATCGAGGGCGACGTCGCCACCATCGGCGTCACCGACTTTGCGCAGTCGCAGCTCGGCGACGTCGTGTTCGTCGAACTGCCGAAAGTCGGCCGCAGCCTGAAGAAGGCCGAAGCCGCCGCCGTGGTCGAATCGGTCAAGGCGGCCTCCGACGTCTACGCGCCGATTTCGGGCGAAGTGCTCGAGGTCAACGACGCGCTCGCCGCCGAGCCCGCGCTGGTCAATTCCGACGCCGCCGGCAAGGCGTGGTTTTTCAAGTTGAAGATATCCGACAAGAGCGAACTCGGCGGCCTGATGGACGAGGCCGCTTACAAGGCACACACGGCCTGAACCCCTGGATCGTCCGCTTTCGCGGACGGTGACACCGCACTTGATCTTCCAGCGAGGACTCCCCCATGACCGCGCACCGCCAACCCGCCATCGAGCCCGCCGCCACCTTCGTGCGTCGCCACATCGGCCCCTCGCCCCGCGATGTGGGCGCGATGCTGGAGACCGTGGGCGCCAAGAGCCTTGGCGTGCTGATGGCCGAAACCCTGCCGTCCTCGATCCGGCAGAAGGCGCCGCTCGATCTCGGCACCGCCTTGAGCGAGACCGAGGCGCTGGCGCATATGCGCGAACTGGCGGCGCAGAACCAGGTATTCACCTCGCTGATCGGCCAAGGCTATTCGGGGACGATCCTGCCGGCGGTGATCCAGCGCAACATCCTGGAGAACTCGGCCTGGTACACGGCCTATACGCCCTATCAGCCGGAGATCAGCCAGGGCCGGCTGGAAGCGCTGTTCAATTTCCAGACCATGATCTGCGACCTCACCGGGCTCGATGTCGCCAACGCCTCCTTGCTCGATGAGGCTACGGCTGCGGCGGAAGCGATGGCGCTGGCGGAGCGCGCGGCGCAGGCCGGGACAAAGTCGTTCTTCGTCGATTCCGAGGTGCATCCGCAGACCCTGGCGGTGCTGCGCACCCGCGCCGAACCGCTGGGGTGGAGCCTGATCGTCGGCGATCCCGCTGTCGATCTGGACAAGGCCGAGGTGTTCGGCGGCCTGCTGCAATATCCGGGCAGTTCGGGTGCGGTGCGCGATCTGCGGCCGGCGATCGCGGCGCTACGCGCCAAGGGCGCGCTGGCCATTGTCGCCGCCGACCTCCTGGCGCTGACGCTGCTGGCGTCACCGGGCGAACTCGGCGCCGATATCGCGGTCGGCTCGGCACAGCGTTTTGGCGTGCCGATGGGCTACGGCGGGCCGCATGCCGCCTATATGGCGGTGCGCGACGCGCTCAAACGATCCTTGCCCGGGCGTATCGTCGGGCTGTCGATCGATTCGCGGAAGCAGCCGGCCTATCGGCTGGCGCTGCAGACCCGCGAGCAGCATATCCGCCGGGAAAAGGCGACCTCCAACATCTGCACCGCGCAGGTGCTGCTGGCGGTGATCGCCTCGATGTACGCGGTCTATCACGGTCCGGAAGGGCTGACCCACATCGCGCGCACGGTGCATCGCCGTGCGGCGGTGCTGGCGGCGGGATTGCGCCAGCTCGGCTTTGCGCCGCAATCTGCCGCGTTCTTCGACACCGTGACGGTGGACGCAGGCAGCCGGCAGAGCGAGATCGTCGCCCGCGCCCTGGCCGAAAAGATCAACCTGCAGGTCGGCAAGGCAACCCTCGGGATCGCGCTGGACGAGACCACGACAGCCCGGGAGGTCGAGGCGGTATGGCGGGCGTTCGGCGGCACGTTTGCTTACGCGGAGGTGGAAGCCGGCGCGCGCGAGGCGCTGCCATCCGAGCTGAAGCGCGCCAGCTCCTTTCTCAGCCATCCCGTGTTCAACACCCACCGCTCGGAGACCGAGCTGTTGCGCTACATGCGCAAGCTCTCGGACCGCGATCTCGCGCTCGACCGCGCCATGATCCCGCTGGGCTCCTGCACCATGAAGCTCAACGCCACCTCGGAGATGATCCCGCTGACCTGGCCTGAATTCGGCGCGCTGCATCCGTTCGCGCCGGCCGACCAGGCCAGGGGTTATCACGCCCTGTTCAGGCGGCTTGAAAAGTGGCTGTGCGACATCACCGGCTATGACGCAATCTCGCTGCAGCCGAATTCCGGCGCCCAGGGCGAATATGCCGGGCTATTGGCGATCCGGGGCTATCACGCTTCGCGCGGCGAGCCACACCGCCGGGTGTGCCTGATCCCCTCCTCCGCCCATGGCACCAATCCGGCCTCGGCCAGCATGGTCGGGATGGAGGTCGTGGTGGTTGCCTGCGATATCAGGGGCGACGTCGACGTCGCCGATCTGCGCGCCAAGGCGGAAAAGCATTCGCAAGAACTCGCCGCCATCATGATCACCTACCCCTCCACCCACGGGGTGTTCGAGGAGCATATCCGCGAGATCTGCGAGATCGTGCATGGCCATGGCGGGCAGGTCTATCTCGACGGCGCCAACCTGAATGCGCAGGTCGGGCTGTCGCGGCCCGGCGATTACGGCGCCGATGTCAGCCATCTCAACCTGCACAAGACCTTCTGCATTCCGCACGGCGGCGGCGGCCCCGGCATGGGCCCGATCGGCGTCAGGGCGCATCTGGCCGCGTTCCTGCCCGGCCACCCGGATACCCCGGACACGACGCCCCATGCGGTCGGGCCGGTGTCGGCGGCGCCGTACGGCTCGGCGTCGATCCTGACCATCTCCTACATCTACATCCTGATGATGGGGGGCGAAGGCCTCACGCGGGCGACCGAGATCGCGATCCTGAACGCCAACTACATCGCGACCCGGCTGGATCCGCATTTTCCGGTGCTGTACCGCAATGCCAAAGGCCGGGTCGCCCATGAATGCATCGTCGACCCGCGGCCGCTGAAGGCATCCAGCGGGGTGACCGTCGACGACATCGCCAAACGGCTGATCGACTACGGCTTCCATGCCCCGACCATGAGCTTCCCGGTGCCGGGCACGCTGATGATCGAGCCGACCGAGTCCGAATCCAAGGCCGAGATCGACCGCTTTTGCGACGCCATGATCGCGATCAGGCAGGAGATCGCCGAGATCGAGAACGGGCGCTGGAAGGTCGAGGCCTCGCCGCTGCGCCACGCCCCGCACACCGTCCACGACATCGCCGACGACGGCTGGCAGCGGGCCTATTCCCGCGCCGACGGATGCTTCCCGGCCGGCACCTCGCGCACGGACAAGTACTGGTCGCCGGTCGGACGGGTCGACAATGTCTATGGCGACCGTAACCTGGTGTGTTCATGCCCACCGGTGGCGGACTATGCGGAAGCGGCGGAGTGACGGCCGTAGGCTGACCTCGTCATTCCGGGGCGCGAGTGAAACGAGCGAACCCGGAATCTCGAGATTCCGGGTCTGGTCCTTCGGACCATCCCGGAAGGACGGTATCAGTATCGCAGCTTGGTGTCCGGCCAGAAGGCGGAGTGACGCGTTGTTAAGGTCATTCAGGGATAGTCCAAAGCACAGCCTCCGATGTGCGGCACGCATCGGCATCCCGAGACTTCGGATCCGGGACGACAGTTCAAGTACCTCAAGTGCCACTTCAGGTGAGCGAATCAAAAATCTCCGCTCTCGACTCCAAGTGATTTCAAAATCTCGACATTCCGATTCGGCCGTGCCGGCAATTTGTCGGCCTTCATAGCGCTTGGAGCATGATGGGTTGGAGTTGGATCGATCGTCCCGCAACCCGCGAAACACTGACGATCTCGTGTCCCGGACCCGGCAT
>JAYSPJ010000632.1:0-2861 GCA_043722155.1 Bradyrhizobium sp. | reverse complement strand
ACCCCCGCACTATCGCGCTCGCGCTGGGAGGTACAGTTACAGGCAGGACCTCCGTTTTGGTTCCCGGTCCCGGTCACAGTCACTCGGATCGGTCACTCTCGATCAAAATTGATGCCACCGCAGGTGACCGTTTGATCGTCCATTCATTTGCCGGTGACTCGCCGATCGTATGCCGGGACTATGTACGAGCCGCTCTTCGCCTCGGCGGCCTGCGAAGTGCTGGAAGCCAGCGCCTACGTGGAAGCGCCGCAGTGCCCATCGATCATTCCCCTGACCATTCAGGATTTGCGCTGGGGCTCTGGCACGAGGCACGCGATCCCCGCGGGACCGTAGTCGCGAACTACCTCTCGTCACGGGGCCTCGCCCTGCCGGATGACGTCGCCGGTGACGTTGTCCGGTTTCATCCGACTTTGAAGCACGATGGCGTCGTTTTCCGCGGCATGGTCGCGCTTTTCCGCGACATCTACACCAACACACCGTGCGGGCTCCACCGGACCTTCTTTGATAGCGAAGGCCGCAAGCTCGATCGCCGAATGCTCGGTAGAGCCAAACAGGCAGCAATCAAGGTTGATCATGATCAAAACGTAACCCTGGGTCTGACGATCGGCGAAGGCTTCGAGACCTGCCTTGCTGCCAGGCTTGCCGGCTTCCGCCCCGTATGGGCGTTGGGTTCAGCGGGTGGAATAGCCAATTTCCCAGTCGTACACGGGATCGAGGCAATCACCATCCTCGGCGAGGTCGACGACGCCGGCGCTAACCACCGTGCCAGCAAAGCATGTGCCGAACGATGGATCGAGGCTGGCCAGGAGGCGTTCGTCGTTACGCCGCTGGTCGGTAGCGATCTGAACGACGTATGGCGCGATGCCGCGCTATGAACATAGAGTATCCGATTCCAGACGTTCGCCTCGCGGGCAAGCTCAAGCTGGCGCAGGTGATTCCATTACAGCGGGACGTGCTGCACATCGCTTCATCTCGCTACGCTCCGGAGCCCCTTTCCGAGCACGGCAAGGCAAAGTCAGCGCAACGCTGCCTCAAATTCATCCCGTACTCAAAAATCGTCCTTTCCACCGCCTCCCGCTACCTTGTCAAAGGCATCATTCCCAACGTCGGCCTCGTGGTCGTGTGGGGCGCCCCGAAGTGCGGCAAGAGCTTCTACATTTTCGACATGGTGGCACACATCGCCGGGGGCTGGGAATATCGCCAGCGCCGCGTCAAGCAGTGCCCGGTGGTCTATTTCGCCTTGGAGGGACAAGAGGGGTTTGTCGCGCGTGTGGAAGCCTTCCGCAGGGTCCACCGCGTCGCAGACATCCCGTTCTATCTCAGCGCCGACCGCATCGTGCTCCCGCAGGACGGCGAGGCCGTCGTGACCTCGATCCGCGCGCAGTTTCCCGACGTCACGCCCGGCGTGGTGGTGCTCGACACGCTCAACCGCTCGATTGCGGGTAGCGAGAACGACCCGAACGATATGGGGCAATACGTCCGCGCCGCCGACCGAATCCGCGAAGCCTTCGATTGCGTGGTGATCATCATCCACCATTGCGGGGTCGACGGCGCGCGACCGCGCGGCCACACGTCACTGACCGGCGCCGCCGACGCGCAGATCGCCGTGCGGCGCGACGCCGCCGACAACATCATCGCGCTCGTCGAATTCATGAAGGACGGACCGCAGGGAGACGAGATTGTGAGCAGGCTCGAGCAAGTAGCCGTCGGCACCGACGACGACGGCGACGCCATCACGTCGTGCGTCGTTCAGCCAGCCGAGCGCGCCGCAGCCAAGGCAAAGAATCGCGTGACCGGACCCGCCGCGATCGCGCTGCGCATCCTCCAGGACACCATCGCCGACATTGGCGAAGTGCCACCCGTCAACAGCCAGATCCCGCCGAATACCCGGACAGTTCCCGAGAAATACTGGAGGGCTAATTGCTACGCCGGTATGAGCACGGACGACAGCACCCAGACAGCGCGTCAGAAGGCATTTGTCCGGGCCTCGAACCGGCTGCAAGAGGGCAATCTCATTGGAAAATATGGAGAACTCATATGGCTCGTCTGAGCCCGGACAACCCGGACAACACCCGGACACACCCAGACTTATCCGGGGACATCCTCACCCGGACGGACCGGACAAATGCCTTTAGGCATGTCCGGTTGTCCGGTGTCCGGCTAGCAAACAACCCGGAGGACCGGGGGCCGAAAAATTTCGAGGTCAACCCTATGAACAGAAAGCTGCCCCAACGTCTGGCCCAGATGCACGACACACCACGCTGCGGAGCCCGTACCCGCTCTGGTACGCCTTGCCGGTGCCCGGCCATGCCAAACGGGAAATGCCGCATCCACGGCGGCGCCTCCCCCGGCGCGCCCCGTGGGGCTGCGAATGGTCGGTTCAAAGACGGCTACTGGACCCGCGAAGCCGTTGAAGAACGCCGGTTTATCCGATCGCTTCTGAAAGCCACCCTGAATTTGGGAATGAAGCCATGACCAAAAACCTCCCGGCGACATCGCGCCAGCCTCGACGAACGCCACCCGCAAAGATCAGGATCAACGGTATCCAGGGCAACGTCGTATCATTTGGTTCGCCGGGCCCAACCGAGGCTGCCTGGCGCAACCAGCTTAAGACCTCCTTTGGCACGGTGTCCGACGCCTTCGTCGATATGGCCCTGCATCATCTGGAGCGAGCCGCCCGGATGCCCGGCGACGGCGCCTCGGACATGGCGATCAACGGCGCCATCGCGATGATTGCCGCCAGGGCGCCGTCGGACGAGATCGAAGCCGCGCTGGCACTCCAGATGGCCTGCACGCACATGGCGGCGATGGCTGTGATGTCGAGGATCGGCGGTGCCGCGGGCGGTCCCCAGCGACTGCCG
>JAYSPJ010000631.1:0-7482 GCA_043722155.1 Bradyrhizobium sp. | reverse complement strand
CGATGTGGACCGTCTTCACAATCTATCTCGTTTATTTCGCGTATAAGCTATGGGTGTTTGGCGAGATAATGCACGCGCTCGGCATGCTCCTTGCGGCTATATCCAACCAGACAATCGCATACATGTATGATTTCTATCAAATACCGGGAGATGAAACGAACATAGTTCTGAATTTCTACACAATTGCCCTGTTCACCTGGGCCTATCTGACGGTTCAGGTTTATTATTCCTATTGCGCGCTGGAACGCGCAATGGATTCAGTAAAAGAGGGCAATATGAACGGGAACCGGCAATCGTGACTTCGAACCATAACGTGGACGCGGGCAGCTTGGGTTCGGGGTTCGATACCGATCGAGACCGAGGCAATCGCATAGCTATCGGCTCAGCCATAATTCTCGGCACGATTTGCGCACTCGTGGCAAACACCTTGCCGGTCTTTCTGGTGGTGCTTGGCCGAACATTGTCGCTCAACGAGACGCAAGTCGGCTATGTCGCGCTCGCCGACCTGGGCGGCATTGCCATCGGGTCTGTCATTTGCGCCATGCTCCCGGCAGTGCTGGCGCGGCTTGGCTGGCGCGTTGTCGCGGTGGCGGGAATTGGGTTGCTCATCGCCGGCAATCTGGTGGCAAGCCAGGCTGTAAACTATGCGATCCTGCTCGCCTCAAGATCGGTGGCGGGTACCGGGGCCGGCTTCACGATGGCCATCGCCTATGCCGTACTGGCAGGCGGCAGCCACCCTGCCCGCAACCTGGCACTTTTCAACGTGGCTCAGCTCACCAGTGCCGCAATCGGCGTCCAGTATCTCGGAACGATTGCGGGCGCATGGGGCACGCAAGGCCTGTTTCTGCTGATAACGGCCTTCTCAGCGTTGGGGGCAGGCCTTTGCTACTTTCTGCCAAGATCGGGACGCGAGGAGTCCGCAACCCTCCCGGACAACACAGCGGTAAATCCAGAGCGGATCAGCGGCCCTGGCTGGCTAGCTATCGTGGCCGCCCTCCTCCATTTCATCGGCACCGGCGCGATCTTCGGCTTTCTGGTTTATATGGGAATTGCCTGGGGGGGTGACCCGGCGACGGTCGAAGCGAGCCTGTCGACCGTCATGTTGGCCGCCATCGCCGCAGCAGTGATTGCGGCCATTGTCGGCGCGCGGTTTCACTTCTTACGCCCCCTCATTGTCGGATATGCCATCCTGCTGATTGCAACCGTGCTGCTGATTGCCGTCCAGCCAGTGGCGCAATTCGTTGTCTTTGCCGCCTTGTTCGGATTCGGCTGGAACATTGTCATGCCGTTTCAGTTCGCGGCGGTGACGCATGCCGACCGGTCCGACAGCGCCGCAATGCTGATGAACGCCAGCACGCTTGGCGGCGTTGCAATCGGTCCGGCGATTGCGGGCAATTTTGTCACAGCCGATTATGGCGTGATCATCATGGGCAGCTTTGCGGCGCTCGTCATGGCGCTCGCTCTACTTCTGCTGGCTTTGAAGTGGCACCGCCCGGGAGCGGCCACGACATGATGTCGCTCACGCGGCCCGTTTAGCCGCTGGTTTCGAGATCACTAGCCAACGCCAGGGCCTTGCCATTGCTGACCAATTCGATCGGGTCGCGCAACTGGCCATCGGCCTCTATCCAGCCCATGAAATTGCGACCCGCAGACCAGCCGAGCAGCTTCTGCATCGATTCGGGATAGGACGCTACGACCTCCGGAGAGAGCGTCAGATACATGTTTTCCTCTTGCCGCAGGTGCGCGGCATCGAGCGCCATCGTCAAACCCGTTCGCGGTGCATCGGACTGGTTGGCACCGCCGGCGTGATAGGTAGATCCGAGAAACATCAACGCTGACCCAGCCTTCATTTCAGTCGGCACGGCCTCATGAATTTCCGGCATCCGCTCATCATCCCAAAGGTGACTGCCAGGGACCACCAGAGTTCCGCCATTGGCAGGCGTAAAATCGGTAATTGCAATCATGATCTGGACGCGCGCCTCGCGGCCGTGGGTCGGGTGCCGCCACAGAAAAACATTGTCGTCGCGATGAAGCGGCTGTGCAGTTTCACCAGGCCAGATCTGGATAGCCTGAGCCATGCCAATGCGCAGATCAGGTATCATTTCGGTGCGATCTGCTCCCAGCCAGACATGAACCGGGGCGCACAGGATCGCCCGCGCCGCATCATGGTATAATGGATTGGCCGCCACATCGGCCATCGCGCGCGAGCGCGAGAACAACCGGCTGAGCCGCCGTGTCTTCTTGCCCAGGAAGTCGTCTTCGGCGGCGTGCGGCGTGTGATCAAGAATGGGGCCGAGATCGGAGCGAAGGGTGCCCAGGACGTCGTCCGCGAGGAAGTTCTCGACGATGACACCGCCGTCGCGCATCATGATCTCGACGATTTCAGCTGTAGTCGAAGTATTTGGAATTGCTGCGACAGCCATGAATGATCCTCTACCTAGACCTCTCCGACGGGGAAATGGAGGGGCTGGCTGGCAGTGTCCAGCCAGCCCCTCCATTCCGTAAGCTTGACTCAATCAGAAGGTCTTGCGCACCGAAAAGCCCCACCAGCGCGGCTTGGCGTAGCTCTTGATGACCGAGCCGGTCGCCGTGAGCAGATCGTAGGAGAAATTCTCGCGGTCGATATCGCTGACATTGTTGACGAAGGCAGCCAGTTCGACGCCGGCAGATTCAAGCTCGTAGGAAATCCGCACGTTGTGGACGAACGAGCCTTTGACCGCTGTGGCCGCGTTATTGTCGATCGAGGCAAAACGATCGTCCACAAAGTCGAACGACCAGTTGATGTTCAGGTTGTTTGCACCGATCTCGAACTTTTTGTTGACAGCACCATTGACGGTCCAGCGCGGTGCCAGGATGCTTTCCTGATCGATGACCCCGTTGCGCGCGGTCGGAATGTCGCGCAGTTTCGATTTCAGGTAGGCCGCACCCAGATTGGCGGTCAGCCCGCTGCCCAGCTTGGCGACCAGCTCGATCTCGCCGCCGTAGAAATAGCCGTCATAGTTTCCGACAACGCCTTGCAGGCCGTTGAACGCAAAACCCTGGAAATCCGAGTAGTCGTAGTAGAAGACACTGGAGTTGAAGCGCAGGCGGCGATCGAGCAAGTCGAGTTTTGCCCCGACCTCGTAGGCCCACAGGCTCTCGCTGCCGAACGGCGTCTCTGCCGCCGTCAGGTTGCCGGACACGTTGGTATTGAAGCCCGGACCCTTCGCCCCGCGCGAAACGCTGGCATAGATCAGCGCATCGTCATTGGGCTTGTAGTCAAGCTGGAATTTGCCGGACCATAGATTGGCCTTGGCCGTGGCAAGGGCACCGACCGTTGCAGGGCTGAAATCATAAACCAGCAGCGGCGGATCGAAAATGGTGGTTCCGGTTCCACCGAAATAGCCGTTCCCCAATTCATAGAAGAACACCTTGGAATCGACCGTCTTCTTGTCATGCGTGTAGCGCAGACCGAACGTCGCTTTCAGCTGGTCGGTGAATTCATATTCAAGCTGTCCGAATGCGGCATAGGATTCGGCCTTCTGCCCGACGGGGTTGGTGTCGCTGAACGCAAAGTCCGATCCGGACAGCGCCGGGAAGCTGAACGCCGCAAAAGCTACCTGTTTGATGTTCAGGTAATAGAGCCCGGTGGTATAGGTCAGTGCGCCTGCAGTGCCGTTGACGCGCAGTTCCTGAGACCATTGATCGAGATCCTGGCCCAGCGGAAAGTTGCAAAAATCGACAGGCCCGCCGTCGCAATCCTCGTTGTAAGAATATTTGAATTTGGTGTAGTTGGTGAGCGATGTAATCGTCGCATCGCCGGTTTTCCATTGCAGGTTCAGCGTTGGCGAGAAGCGTTTGTTCGACAGGAAACCGACATTGTTGAAGCTCCCGGTCTGGGCATCGCTGTTGGTGTCGCGATAGCCGGCGAAATCATTGCCCGGGCCGGTGCCATAGAAATCGAGTGTCGCGGGCAGCGGCGTCGGGTCGCCGGTCGCCGGATCGACATAAAAGTTGATTGCTTTGTAAAGACCCTCGAGGTGCCTTGGACTCTTGTCATAGCTGACAGACAGCCGGGCGGTCAGCGCGTCGCTCAGATCGGCCTCGATCTGGCCGCGGATGCCATAGAACTTCTTTTCAAAGGTATCCTTTGCACCCGGATTCAGGTTGCGGAACCAGCCGTCGCCACGTTCGGTCTTGCCAGACAGGCGGAAGCGGACGCGATCCGAAATCGGGCCACCGACCGCTGCCTCTGCATAAAAGGTGTTGAACCGGCTGTAGCCGACTTCGGCATAGCCTTCGAACTGGTTGCCCGGCTTCTTGGTAACGAAACTGGCCAGCCCGCCGCTGGAAGCGCGTCCGAACAAGGTCCCTTGCGGACCGCGCAACACTTCGATCCGTTCAAGATCGTAAAGCGGGAAAGCCGCAGCGTTCGGCGAGCTCAGATAGATCTCGTCGATGTAGATGGAGTTGGGGGATTCCTGCGTCGAGGAAAAGTCCGATTGCGAGACCCCGCGAACCGTCAGGTTTGCATTGACCGAGCCGCTTGCGGTGGCATCGAACACCACACCTGGCATTGCTCTGGCGATATCCTTCGCGTCGGTGATGCCTAGCGCTGACAGTCCGTGGGAGGAGAGCGCGGAGACCGCCACGCCGACATCCTGCAGTTTCTGTTCGCGCTTCTGCGCCGTGACGATGATCTCGCCCAAGCCTTCTTCCTCATTGGAATTTTGTGCGCTGGCGACTGTTGGAAGCGCTGCAAGAGTAAGCGCTAACGCGCCGAGCGACACGTGCCGCATGAGACGACTGGAATCTGTCTGTCCGCACTTCATCTTTTGCCCTTTCCACCTAAACCCAGCCCGGCTCCCTCATCAAGATGCGGGCATGGTGCACTGATAGCGACGTCTCTCACGCAATGCAAGACTGTAGGACATTAATGAAGACGTTTTGCACGCACTTCGTTACGACTCGATCCTGCGTCGTCACGATGCCTCCCCATTCGTCAGGTCCGTTCACCCTTTCGGCAATGCCAATCCATCCGGAAATCAAAGACCCATTTTTGTCGACAAAAGTGGGCGCAGCATTGCCATGGTCCCGGCGAAGCAATAGGGATGATCAGCCAAACTTGGAGAATTTTCGGACAATGGCTTCAACTGCACAGCGCCGTCCCCTCCGGCAGGATCCCAAGCAGGTCAAAGCCATCGAAACTGAGGATGATGCGCTGCAATCCGCGCCCGATCGTGCCGTGGAATTCATTACCGAAGGCATCCTTGAAGGCCGGATAGTTCCGGGTCAGCGGCTGATCGAAAACGACCTCACGCGGCCATTGGGCTTCAGCCGTGGCCCGGTTCGAGAAGCCTTTCGCCGCCTCGATGCCCAGGGCGTTCTGTCAAAGGCCCTCAACCGGGGGGCCTATGTGCGGATTCTCACGCGCCGGGAAGCAATGGATCTGTTGCTTGCGGTCGAGCCGATCGGATGTCTGATTGCCACGCTGGCGGCAGAAAAACTGGCAAACTGCGCCACAGTGGCGGAACGAACGCAGTTGGAAGCAGCTCTCGTAGCTTACCAGCAAGGTAACGAGGATGTCAGCGAGTCGCCAACCCAGCGCCGCAACTTCTACGACGTGCTGATGACCATCGGCGGCAATACCCAGCTTCCCTCGATCCTGCCCGTCATGCGCATTCACATGCTTCGCTTGCAGATCAGATCCTATCTTGGGGTCAGGGACCGGAAGCTGCATATTGCGGAGTATGCTGCCATCGCAAAGGCGGTCCTGGCTGGCGACACCAAGAAGGCTGACAAGGCCATGCGCGTTCATTTGCGCGGACAATACGATATGCTGGCCGACCTTCCGGACAGCGCCTTTCCCGAACATCGGGACAATTGACGCTCCGCCGGCGCTGCCCTTCCGACCCTAGGCCAGTCTTGCCCGCAGATCGCCCTTCGTCACTTTCCCCGTGCTGTTGCGCGGCAACTGATCGACAAAAATATAGTCTTTGGGCCGCTTGTAACGCGCCAGATTTTCAAGGCAGATGGCGTCGAGCATTTCCCGTGTGACTCCGGTCTCTGGTGCCGCCACGACAAAGGCGACCGGCACTTCTCCCCAGTCCGCATCGGGCTTGCCGACAATCGCCACGTCGGTCACGCCCGGAACGCGGAGCATCACGGTTTCCAGTTCGGCCGGGTAGATATTCGAACCCCCGCTGATGATGACATCCTTAGAGCGATCCTTGAGCGTCAGGAAGCCCCGTTCGTCCATCACGCCCATGTCTCCGGTTCTCAGCCAGCCATCGACAATGGCCTCCCGCGTCGCACCGGGACGATCAAGATAGCCGCGCATCACGATATCGCTGCGCACAGCAATTTCGCCCGGCGCTCCTGTCGCAACAGGACGTCCATTGCTGTCAACAATGGAAATCTCAACACCGGTCCTGGCAACACCGACAGACGTCAGCGCCTCCTCGGTCAAGGCCGCTGCATAGAAGTGCTTGGGCATCATGCTGATGGTGCAGGGGCATTCGCCTTGCCCGTAGCCATTGGTGAAACGCGGCCCGAAGACATTCAGTGCCGCACGGACATCCTGCGCCGTAAACGGTGCTGCGCCGCCGATCACCGTCCGCACATTTTCAACTCGTGCCCGGGCCATGCCTGCGTGTTCGACCACCCGCCGAAGCATGGTCGGGGCGAGGAAGAAGGTCAGGTTTTCGTTCGCATCGACAAGCGAAGCCAGTTCACTGGGGTCAAATCCGCCGCTTGGTGGAAGGATCTGGTGCGAAGCCCTGGCAATGTGAGGCAAGGCCAGCAGTCCGGACGCATGCGATTGCGGGGCCAGATGAAGCATCGCATCGTGCGGAGTAAGCTGATCGAAATCGCACAAATAGCTCCATGACATGATCTGAAGATTGAGGTGTGACAGCATTGCCCCTTTGGGGCGCCCGGTCGTTCCGCTGGTGTAGAATATCCACGCCAGATCGTCCCGGTCCGCTGCCGCGCAGGCCACTGACTCATCCAGCAATTTCTCATACTCGCCATCCCCCACGCAGACAAAGCGCTTCACCGTGGGCATGTCGGACGCCAGCGCAATGACCGACTCCATCAGATCGGCCGTGCAGAAGCAGGCCTTCACCGCACTGTCCTGTGCGATCCAGGCGATCTCTCTTGGATGCAGCTTGGCATTGACCGGTACCACCACAAGGCCGGCATGCCAGACCGCGAACAACAGCTCGAAATATTGCGGGCAATTGCTCATCGCCAGCATGACCCGGTCGCCCGGTTGCAGGCCTATCCGCCCGATCAGTCCACTTGCAAGCCGGGCCGACCTGAGCGCCAGAGTGGCATAATCGGCATGGCATTCGTCTCCGACCGACATTGCGGGCCGATCGCCAAATGTCCGCGCCGCGTTCATCAGCATCGATGCGACGTTCATGGGCGGCTTCCTCTCCGTCATTGCCATATAGTCTACATTTATGTACTACATTATTCAGCGAGCCGCAATTGCGAGTC
>JAYSPJ010000630.1:0-10913 GCA_043722155.1 Bradyrhizobium sp. | reverse complement strand
TCGAACCGCGCGAAATTCCATACCATCAGGAGAAAGCGCTCCGGCGCCGGCTTGTCGAAGCCGAACTGCTTTTCGAGGCTCTTGATGAAATCGGGATCGAGGCCCTGCGCACCGCGATACTTCGAACTGACCGCGTCGGCGGATGCGCCGACCTGATTGCGGGCGCCGAAATCGCCGCCCGAAGAGCCCGAAATCCGGGAGCTCGCTCCGGTATCGGCGCCGCTGAGCTGCGCGATCACCCGCTCCACCGGCCCGCCCGGCGCGAACTGCACCACGACGAAGGAGACGAACAGGATTCCGAGCAGGGTCGGGATCATCAGGAGAATGCGGCGGGCGATATATGCACTCATGGGCTATTTCGCCTGTTCAATCTTGGCCGCCTTGTTGGCCTCGAACCACCAGGTCTCCGGCGCGCCGCGCGCGTAGCGCGGCTTGACCTTCGGATAGCCGAACTGGTCCCAATAGGCGATCCAGAACGACGCCTTGTTCCAGTGCGGAATCCAGTACCGGCCCGAGCGCAGCACACGATCGAGCGCCCGGCACGCGGTATTGAGCTCGCCCTGGCTTTGCGCCGCGATCGCCTTTTCCACCAGCGCATCGACGACGGGATCGGCGATCCCGGCGAGATTGTTGGACCCCTTGGTCTTCGCGAACTCGCTCGAAAAATAGTTTCGCAAGGCGCTGCCGGGAATCTGCGGATAGATGAAACGCGCGATCGCGATGTCGAAATCGAAATCCTTTATCCGCGCCTCGGCCTGCGACGGATCGACAAGCCGTATATTGGCGTCGATCCCCAGCACGCGAAGGTTCTTGATGAAGGTGGTGTGGTGCGGCTCGAACGAACGCTCGGTGAGCAGGAACTCGACGGAGAGCTGCTCGCCCTTGGCGTTCACCCGCTTGCCGTCCTTGACGGTCCAGCCCGCGGCATTGAGCAGATCACCGGCGCTACGCAGCAGCTTGCGGTCCTGCCCCGACCCGTCGCTGACAGGCGGAACCCATGCCGGCCCGAATACTTCCGGCAACACACGGTCGCGGAAAGGCTCGAGCAGCGCGACCTCCTCCGGCGACGGCTCTGCCTTCGCCATCATCTCGGAGTTCTGGAACACCGAATGCGTGCGATCATAGGAACCGTACATCAGGTTCTTGTTGGTCCATTCGAAGTCGAAGGCGATCGTCATCGCCTCACGGAGGCGACGGTCGGCGAACTTGTCGCGCCTGGTATTGAGCAGCCAGCCCTGCGCGCCCGAGGGGCGCTCGTCGGGAATGACCTCGCGCTTCACGCGCCCTTCGCGAAGCGCCGGGAAATCGTAGCGCGTTGCCCAGACACGGGAGGTGAATTCCTCGCGGAACAGATAATTGCGGCCGATGAAGGCTTCCAGCCCGACTTCGCGATCGCGGTAGTATTCGTCGCGGAGCAGGTCGAAATTATACTGTCCGCGCGACACCGGAAGATTTTCACCCCACCAGTTCTTGACTCGCTCGAATTCGACATAGCGTCCCTGCTCGAAGCGCGCCACGCGGTAGGGACCGGAGCCGAGCGGCGCCTCGAGCGAGGTCTCGTCGAACGGTCGCGCGCCGTAATATTTTTCCGAGAAGATCGGCATCGATGCGGCCAGCGCCGGCGCATCGAGCCCGCGGGCCGGAGAGAACCGCAAGACAACTGTCTGCTTGTCCTCGGCCACGACTTCGGCGAGCTCACGCAGCACCGAGGAATAGGCCGGGTGCCCCTTGGTCTTCAGCGTGGTCAGCGAGAATGCAACGTCGGCCGCGGTGATATCCGTGCCGTCGTGAAACCGGATCCCGGGGCGCAGGCGAAAGCGGTAGAGCAACCCGTCGGAAGAAACAGTCAGGTCCTGCGCCGCCAAAGGGTAAACCGCGTCCGGCTCGTCGAACGCCCGCGCCATCAGCGACGCGAAAGTAAGGCCCATGTTGTTCGCGACATCGCCCTTGACGATGTAGGCGTTGAGCGAATTGAAGGTCGATCCGCCCGCGCCGACGAGCTGCGAAAACAGTCCGCCTTTGGGCGCATCGACATTGACGTAGTCGAAATGGCGGAAGTCCGCGGGATATTTCAGTTCGCCGAACGCCGAAAGGCCATGGGTCTTGGCGCCCGCATCGTTCGCCAGCGCGGTCCGAAGCCATGCCGCGCCAACGGCGCCGACACTCAGCCGCAACAGGTGCCGGCGGTCGAATTGCGCCATGGCCGGAATGTCCCTCAAGATCGTTTGCCGATCCTGGCAGCCTTGTCGGCGTCATACCACCAGATCGCGGGGAATGCCGACTGGCCGTATTTCGGCAGCTCGGTCGGTCGGCCGAAGCGATCCCAGCGCGCGGTCCGCACCTTGGGGTAATTCCACTGCGGCACGACGTAATGATTCCACAGCAGCACGCGATCGAGCGCCCTGGTCGCGGCGACCAGGTCGTCGCGGTCCCTGGCAAAGATGACCCGCTCGATCAGTTTGTCGATCGCGGGATTCTTGATTCCGAGGATATTGCGCGACCCGGCCGTGTCGGCGGTCTGCGAACTCCAGAACTCGCGCTGCTCGTTACCCGGCGAAAGCGATTGTCCCCAGGACGACACAACGATATCGAAATCCCAGCTTCGCAGCCGGTTCTCATATTGCGCCGGATCGATGGTGCGCACGCTGACGTCAATGCCGAGACGTTCCAGCGAGGGCTTGAAGAACAGCATGACCCGCTCGAATGAGGGATCGGCTCCAAGCAATTCCACCGCGAATGGCGCTCCGGTCTTGCCGTCCGTCAGCTTGCGGTCGCGCACCTCATAACCCGCCTCCTTGAGCAAACGCAGGGCCTCTCGCAGATTTCCGCGCACCGCTTCCGGACTGCCGCCGATCGGGTTGGTATAGGCCGTCGTGAAAACTTCCGCCGGCGCTTCCGCGCGGACCGTCTTGAGGATTTCCAGTTCCCTGCCCTGCGGCAGACCGCTCGAGGCCAGCTCCGTGCCATCGAAATAGCTGCTGATACGCTTGTACTGGCCGAAGAAGATCTGCTTGTTCATTTCCTCGAAATCGAATGCAAAATTCAGCGCGCGGCGCACCCGCGGATCCCTGAACTTGTCGCGGCGGAGATTCATCGCGAACCCCTGCATGATGCCGGAACTGCGGTTTGGGAATTCCTCCAGCAGCACCCGTTTGTCGAGGACGGCAGGGAAGTCGTAGGCCGTGGCCCAGTTCTTTGCGCTGTTTTCGGAGCGCCAGTCCACCTGATCGCCCTTGAACGCCTCCAGCGCCACGATCGAGTCGCGGAAATACTCGTAACGCAGCTCGTCGAAGTTGTTGCGCCCGATATTGGCGCTGAGATCGCGCCCCCAATAATCCTTCACCCGCTCCAGCGCGACCGATCGTCCGGCGACGAATTCCTTGATGCGATAGGGACCGGACCCCAGCGGTTTCTCCAGCGTGGTCGCGGAGATGTCGCGCTTGCGACCTTCACTGTCGGTTCCCTCCCACCAGTGCTTCGGCAATACCGTGAGCTGGCCCACGATCAGCGGAAGTTCACGATTGCCCGGCGCATCGAAGGTAAACTTTATCTCGCGATCGCCGTTTTTTTCGGCCTTCACGACGTGGCGGTAATAGGCCGAATATTGCGGATGATGTTTCTTGAACGAATCGAGCGAGAAAATCACGTCGTCCGCCGTCACCGGCTTGCCGTCATGCCATTTCGCCTGCGCCCGCAGACGATAGGTAACGGAAGAAAAATCTTCGGGATGGCTGACCGCCTCGGCCAGCGCGCCGTATTCGGTCGAAACTTCGTCCAGCGATGACGTCATCAGCGATTCGTAGACGAGCTGCACCGCCGCCGCGATCGAGCCTTTGACGCCGGCAACGGCGACATTGAAATTGTCGAACGTCCCGATCAGAATCTGGCGGGCGACGCCACCCTTGGGCGCATCCGGATTGACGTAATCGTAGCGCTTGAAGTCGGCCGGATATTTGACGTCGCCGAACAGCGACAGGGCGTGGCGCCAGACCGGCCCGCCGGTTGCGGGTTGCGCCAGAGCCGGATGGGATGCGGGAATGCCTGCCGCAATCCCCAGCGCCGGGGCCAGCGCAGCGCAGGCGCTGCCTTGCAGAAGTTGTCGTCGGGTCATCGTCAAATGAAACATTCCTGTAGCTGGCAGAGACACCCCTTTAAGGACACAATATAAGGCAAGGTTTCGACCGATTATGTTGCTTTTTCCTCATGGTAGCACCCTGGAAGGGGTAACTCTGCGGCGAAACGTCCCGATAGCAAGGCCGCGATCATAGCAAAACGGCCAGGCAAAGCCTGGCCGCTGGCCGTGATGACGGGAAAGCCCGTGCAGGGCCTTCGGGATGTTACTTCGACGCCGTCGGCAGCGGAGCCGGGCTGTCCGCCAGGCTGCGCAGATAGGCGATCACGTCGGCGCGCTCGCTGTCCTTCTGGATGCCGGCGAATCCCATCGCGGTGCCGGGAACGAAGCCCTTGGGATTGGCGATGAACTTGCTGAGGTCGTCATAGGTCCAGGTACCGCCCTTGGCCTTCATGGCGGCGGAGAAATTGAACCCGCGTCCCTCGCCTTTGGGCGCGTTGAGGACTCCGTAGAGGTTCGGGCCGACGCGGTTGGGGCCGCCCTTTTCGAAGGTGTGGCAGGCCGCGCATTTCTTGGCCGCACCGGCACCCTTCTCGACGGACGCGGTCTGCAGCAGCTTTTCGATCGGCTCGGACGGCCCAGCTGCGGCTTCCTTGGCCCCGCCATGCGCGGCTTCCTTGACCGCGATCTCGTAACCCGGCTTTTCCGGCATCACGGGCGCGAAAATGGCGCTGGCGGTGAAGCTCGTCACCAGCAGAAGCAGACAGGTGGCGAGAACGGCGCCCATGACTTTATTGAGTTCGAAGGAGTCCATTTTCGATCAGGCTCCAGGCCGGAAGGTCGACGTAAGGCCGTACGAGACGGCCCGGATGAGCATCGGGAATCGGCTTTCGCGCCGCACCCCGAGCGACGATGAGATATCGGTTTGCCCGCGCTCTGGCAACCCGTATAAACGCCCCGACTTTCCGCCAATCCCCACCAAATCCTGATCATTTGAGCCGGGTCCAAACCCTGTGACCGAGCCCCGCACCCTGGTGCTGATTCCCGCCCGCATGGCCGCCACGCGGCTGCCCGGCAAGCCGCTGCTGGACATCGCGGGCCTGCCGATGATCGTCCATGTGCTGCGAAGGGCGGAAGCAGCCGGAATCGGCCGCGTCGCGGTCGCCACCGACACGCCGGAGATCGCCGCCGCCGTGACAACCCATGGCGGTGAAGCCGTGATGACACGCGCCGATCATCCCTCCGGGTCGGACCGGATCTACGAGGCGCTCGGCCTGCTCGATCCCAAAGGCGAGGCCGAAATCATCGTCAATCTGCAGGGCGATTTTCCGACCATCCATCCCGACAACATCCGCAGCGTGCTGGCGCCGCTGGCCGACCCCGCGGTCGATATCGCGACGCTGGCCGCCCGGATCCATACCGAGGAAGAGAGCAGCAACCCCAACGTGGTGAAGGCGGTCGGCTCGCCCGTCAGCGCAGGGCGATTGCGCGCCCTCTATTTTACCCGCGCCACCGCGCCTTGGGGCGACGGGCCGCGCTACCATCATATCGGGCTTTATGCCTATCGCCGTGCGGCGCTGGAGCGTTTTGTGGCGTTGCCTCCCTCCCCGCTGGAAATGCAGGAAAAACTCGAACAGCTTCGGGCGCTCGAGGCCGGGATGCGGATCGACATCGGCATCGTCGACACCGTGCCGCGCGGCGTCGATACCCCGGCCGACCTCGAAACCGCCCGGCGAGCACTGGCGAAAAGCTGAGCGGCTGATACAAGGCCCCAGGAAAACACCATGACAAAAACCATGAAAATCGCATTCCAGGGCGAGCCGGGAGCCAATTCCCACATCGCCATCGCCGAGGCCTATCCCGACGCCGAGCCGGTGCCCTGCCCCACCTTCGAGGACGCGCTGGCCGCGATCACCTCGGGGGAGGCCGACCTCGGCATGATCCCGATCGAAAACTCGGTGGCCGGCCGCGTCGCCGACATCCATCATCTGCTGCCGCAATCCGGCCTGTTCATCGTCGGCGAGTATTTCCTGCCGATCCATCACCAGCTGATGGCGCCGCGCGGCGCCAGGCTCGGCGACATCAAGACGGTGGAGAGCCACGTCCACGCGCTCGGGCAATGCCGCAACATCATCCGCAAGCTCAAGATCAAGCCGATCGTCTCGGGCGATACGGCGGGCTCAGCCCGCATCGTCGCCGAGCGCGGCGACAAGTCCTGCGCCTCGATTGCGTCAAAGCTCGCGGCCGACATCTACGGCCTCGATATTCTGGCCGAGGACGTCGAGGACGAGACCCACAACACCACGCGTTTCGTGGTGCTGGCGCGCGAGGCGACCTGGGCCCAACAGGGGTCGGGGCCGCTGGTCACCACGTTTGTGTTCCGGGTGCGCAACCTGCCGGCCGCGCTCTACAAGGCGATGGGCGGCTTTGCCACCAACGGCGTCAACATGACCAAGCTGGAAAGCTACATGGTCGACGGCAATTTCTTCGCCACGCAATTCTACGCCGACGTCGACGGCCATCCCGAGGACAAGGTACTGGCATTCGCGCTGGAGGAACTGAAATTCTTCTCGCGCGAGTTTCGTATCGTCGGGGTTTATCCCGGCCATCCGTTCCGGGCGACGTTCAGCGAAAAGGCGGAGTGAATTAGCCAACGTCATTCCGGGACGACGCGCAGCGTCGAACCCGGAATGACGATGAACTAGACCGCTATGCCGCCGCTTGCTTGCCCAGCCCAAACGCGTCCGCCAGCAGTGAATACGATTTCTTCCGCGCGTCGTGGTCGTACACCGCGGTGATGATCATCAGTTCGTCGGCCTTGCTTGCCGCGATCATCGGCTGCAGTTTTTGCATCACCGTGACCGGGCTGCCGACGAACAGCCGCGAGCGGTTGCGGGCGATCGAGGCGCGCTCGGAGTCGGTGTAGGGATAGGCCAGGGCTTCCTCGACGCTCGGCAGCGGCAAATACTGGCCGCGGTCGCGGCGCAGCCGGTTGAGGTCCATCGATGACGCGAGTTGGTCGGCTTCCGCATCGGTTTCGGCCGATACCACCGCCACCGCCAGGATACCGTGCGGCGCGGCGCGCCAGCCCGACGGCTTGAAGCGGGTGTGGTAATTGGTCATGGCATCGACGGCGTCATGCGACGCGAAATGATGCGCAAAGGCAAACCCCATCCCGATTTGCGCCGCCAGTTCCGATGAGTAATCGCTGGAGCCGAGCAGCCAGATCGGCGGCAGCGGGCTGTCGTCCGGCATCGCCACCACATTGTTGTAGGGATGGCCCGGCGGAAAACCGCGGGTCTCCCACAGGATCAATTCCTGCAGCCGCTCGAGGAAGTCGTCGCCGGCGCGGCGGTCGAGCCGGCTGCGCAGCGCATGCGCGGTGGCGCCGTCGGTACCGGGCGCGCGGCCGAGGCCGAGATCGATCCGGCCTGGAAACAGCGCCTCCAGCATCTTGAAACGCTCGGCCACCACCAGCGGCGCATGGTTGGGCAGCATCACGCCGCCGGAGCCGACCCGGATATGCCTGGTCACCGCCGCGATCTGCCCGATCATCAGATCGGGCGCGGGGCTCGCCACCGACGCGAGATTGTGATGTTCGGCCAGCCAGTAGCGGACGTAGCCGAGGCCGTCGGCATGGCGCGCCAGATCGATGCTGTTGCGCAGCGCCGCGGCGGGTTTTGTCCCTGTCGTGACGACCGAGAGATCGAGGATCGAGAGAGGAATCATGGCGCCAACCTAGTGTGCATTGTCGGGTGCACAAAGGGCCCCGGCGCGCAGATCAGGCGCGCGTCCGCTGGCACCGGCAATGACGGCCTCGATATGGCTGGTGGGACAACGTATAATTCTATCTACGGAGTCGATTCTGCCCACATCGAGAAATCCGAGGCAAATTATGGTCGAAACGTCCGATAATCGATATATTTTCTGCGATATATGCATATTTCTCGACACTTCGACCAGCTGGCGTCGCTCCCAAATTTAGCCCACCAATCGTATAATTGAACAAAAATTTAGAAATATATGTAAATATTGGGCAATTTCCCAACGCCGATGGGCTGTTTGAATAACCTCGTTTGGCTTATTTTAGCGTCTCGGCAGCTAAGCCTGTCCCCGAAGCTTGAGTGGAGTTTGTGGTGCCATGACCGAGGTTACGCCCCCCGCGCCTGACGGGCACCGCACGCTGAAATCGCCTGCGATCTCGTTCGAGTTCTTCCCGCCGAAGACCGAGGAGATGGAGAAGAGCCTGTGGGAGACCATCAAGCGTCTGGCGCCGCTCTCGCCCAGCTTCGTCTCCGTGACCTACGGCGCCGGCGGATCCACCCGCGAACGCACCCATTCCACCATCGCCCGCATTCTGGCTGAAACCGACCTGCTGCCGGCCGCGCATCTGACCTGCGTCGGTGCTGCGCGCGGCGAAATCGACGGGATCGTCGGCCGCTATCACGACCTCGGCGTCCGCCATATCGTCGCGCTGCGCGGCGATCCGCCCGGCGGCATCGGCACGGCCTACTCGACGCATCCGGATGGCTACCAGACCTCGACGGCGCTCGTGGCCGGCATCAGGAAGCAGCACGGCGACATCGAGATTTCGGTTTCCGCGTATCCGGAGAAGCATCCGGAAAGCCGTGACTTCGACGCCGACATCGATGTGCTCGAGGCCAAAGTCGATGCCGGTGCCACCCGCGCCATTACCCAGGTGTTCTTCGATAACGACCTGTATTTCCGCTACCTCGACCGGGTGCGCGCGCGCGGCATCACGATTCCGATCGTGCCCGGCATCATGCCGATGCACAATTTCAAGCAGGCGAGAGCCTTCGTCACCCGCGCCGGCACGTCGGTGCCGGACTGGCTGGCGGAAAAATTCGAGGGCCTCGACGACGACGCCGAAACGCGGAAGCTGGTGGCCGCCACGGTCGCCGCCGGCCAGGTGCAAAAACTGGCCAAACAGGGCGTCGACACCTTCCACTTCTACACCATGAACCGCGCGGACCTCGTGTTCGCGATCAGCCATTTGCTCGGTATCCGCCCGCAGGGCGCCCAGAAAGCCGCTTGATCCGATGACCGCACCTGTTTCCGAAAAGCGAACGGCCTTGCTCGCGGCGGCCCGCGAGCGCATCCTGGTGCTCGACGGCGCCATGGGCACCATGATCCAGGGCCTCGAATACGACGAGGCCGCGTTTCGCGGCGAGCGCTTTGCGGATTTCCATCGCGACGTCAGGGGCAACAACGATCTCCTGATCCTGACCCAGCCGAAGGCGATCGAGGACATCCACGCCGAATACTTGCGCGCCGGCGCCGACATCGTCGCCACCAACACGTTCTCCTCGACCTCGATCGCACAGGCCGATTACGACCTTTCCGGCATCGCCTATGAGATGAATCTGGAAGGCGCCAGGCTGGCGCGCGCCGCTGCGATCCGCGTCACCGCCGAAGACGGCAAACCGCGCTTCGTCGCCGGCGCGATCGGACCTACCAACCGCACGGCCTCGATCTCGCCCGATGTTTCCAGCCCCGGCTACCGCGCCGTGACGTTTGACGATCTGCGCACCGCCTATGGCGAACAGATCAATGGCCTGCTCGACGGCGGCGCCGATTTGCTGCTGGTCGAAACCATCTTCGACACCCTCAACGCCAAGGCGGCGCTGTACGCGATCGCCGAAATCGCCGAGGCCCGCGGGCTCGACGTGCCCGTGATGATCTCGGGCACCATCACCGACAAGTCGGGCCGGCTGCTGTCGGGCCAATTGCCGGAAGCGTTCTGGAATTCGGTGCGGCACGCCCGGCCGATCACCATCGGCTTCAACTGCGCGCTCGGCGCCGAGGATCTGCGCGCCCATATCGCCGACATCGGCCGCGTCGCCGACACCCTGGTGTGCGCCTATCCGAATGCCGGTCTGCCCAATGAGTTCGGCCAGTACGACGAGAGCCCGGAATTCATGGCCGGGCTGATCGGCGAATTCGCAGCCTCCGGGCTCGTCAACATCGTCGGCGGCTGCTGCGGCACCACGCCCGACCATATCGCGGCGATCGCCGCCGCGGTGGCGCCGCACAAACCGCGCGCGATTCCCGTGATCGAGCCGCGCCTGCGGCTCTCCGGCCTCGAGCCGTTCGAGCTCACGCCGGCGATTCCTTTTGTGAACGTCGGCGAGCGCACCAACGTCACCGGCTCGGCGAAATTCCGCAAGCTGGTCACATCCGGCGATTACACCGCCGCCTTGGCGGTGGCGCGCGACCAGGTCGAGAACGGCGCCCAGATCATCGACGTCAACATGGACGAGGGCCTGCTGGATTCCGAAGCCGCGATGGTGACGTTCCTCAACCTCGTCGCCGCCGAGCCCGATATCGCCCGCGTCCCCGTCATGGTCGACTCGTCGAAATTCACCGTGATCGAAGCCGGCCTGAAATGCGTTCAGGGCAAGCCGGTGGTGAATTCGATCTCGATGAAGGAAGGCGAGGAGAAGTTCATCCACGAGGCGACCATCGCGCGCCGCCATGGCGCCGCCGTGGTGGTGATGGCGTTCGACGAGGCGGGACAGGCCGACACCTTCGCGCGCAAGACCGAGATCTGCAAGCGCGCCTACGACATCCTGGTCGGGCAGCTCGATTTCCCGCCGGAAGACATCATCTTCGATCCCAATATTTTCGCCATCGCGACCGGGCTGGAAGAACACAACAATTACGGCGTCGATTTCATCGAGGCGACGCGCTGGATCCGGCAAAACCTGCCGCACGCGCATATTTCAGGCGGCGTCTCCAACCTGTCGTTCTCATTCCGCGGCAACGAGCCGGTGCGCGAGGCGATGCATTCGGTGTTCCTGTATCACGCCATCAAGGCCGG
>JAYSPJ010000629.1:0-7863 GCA_043722155.1 Bradyrhizobium sp. | reverse complement strand
CATCATCACGTCGGCCATATCGGCATTCTCGGCGTCGAGAAGAACGGCGAGGAATTCTACCAGATCACGATCGGCGGCCGCGCCGACGAAAAGGCCGAGGTCGGAACGCTGATCGGGCCCGCCGTGCCCTATGGCGATGTCGCCGATGTGGTCGAGGATATCGTCGAGGCCTATCTGGCGCTGCGCGCGGGCCCCGACGAGCTTTTCATCGACGCGGTGAAGCGGCTGGGCGTCGAACCTTTCAGGGAGCGGGTCTATGCCACTCGTTAAGGGCGGAAAAATCGCCGCCGACGCGTTCGCCCATGTGGCCGATGATGCCGAGATTCCGGGCGATGGCGCGATCCTGATCTCTGCCGCGCGATTCCTCGGCGATGCGGAGGCGTTGTCGCACCGAGCCGGCAAGACCGGCGTGAGCTGGCCGAACAACCGCGACGTCGACGATCTCGTGCCCTGGCTCGACCGGCTTGCCGTCGTCGCGCTGGTGTTTCCGAACTTCCGCGACGGCCGCGCCTACAGCCAGGCCCGCGTGTTGCGGGAACGGCATGGCTATCGCGGCGAGTTGCGTGCCACCGGACAGGTGCTGCGCGACCAGTTCGTGTTCATGCTGCGCGCCGGTTTCGACGCCTTCGAAGTCAGCAAGGAAGCCGACGCGGAAGCGTTTGCCGCCACGGTCAAGCGCTATTCGGTGTTCTACCAGCCGACCGGCGATGGCCGCATCACGGCACTTCACCGGCGCATGCAGCTGCGCCATTCGGAGAGTGCCGGCCAATGAATGCGCTCGCGCAACAGGCCGTAGCAGAGCAGGCGGCGAACGGTTTGCCGCTGGCCGAGCAACTCGATTCCCGCTTGCGGACCGCTTCGCCCGCGCAAGTGATCGCAACCGCCCTGCAGAGCGTCGGCCGCGAGCGTCTCGCTCTGGTCTCGTCGTTCGGCACCGAATCGGCCGCGCTGCTCAAGGTGATGGCCGAGGTCGATCCCGCCATACCCGTGGTCTTTCTCGACACCGGATGGCTGTTCGAGGAGACGCTGGCCTACCGCGACACGCTGGTCTCGACATTGGGCCTGCGCGACGTCCGTTCGATCAGGCCTCTGGAACTGACTCTGTCGCGCGAGGATCCCGATCGCGAATTGTGGTTCTCCGATCCCGATGCGTGCTGCCGGATCCGGAAGGTGGAGCCGGTGGCGCGGGCGCTGGCGCCGTTCTCGGCATGGATCAACGGACGCAAGCGTTTCCAGGGCGGCCCGCGCGCCGAGATTCCCGTTGTCGAGGAAGACGGTATCAGGCTGAAATTCAATCCGTTCGCCAACGTCTCGCGCGAAGAGATCGAGGCGATCTACCGGCTTGCGAACCTGCCGCCGCATCCGCTCGCGGCATCGGGTTATCTCTCGGTCGGGTGCATGCCCTGCAGCAGCCGGAGCTCGGCAGACGAGGATGCGCGCGCCGGCCGCTGGCGCGGCAGAGCCAAGACGGAATGCGGCATCCATACCGTCAAGTCTTCATAGGACAAGGACACTGCAACGACGCCAACATTGAAATGCGGTTTCGTTGACTTGAGGCCATTTCATCCCGAGTTATGTGCACGTGCTTTTCGATGACAATGCCGTCGTCGGTGCGAATGGAAATTGAGATAGTCCGTCGCTTGTTGCCGATTGTCGCGGGTCTGCTGTGGGCAAGCTCGGCGCTTGCAGCCGATGTTTCGCTGCTCAACGTGTCCTATGACCCGACGCGCGAACTCTATGCGGATTTCAACAAGGCGTTCGCGAGCGCCTATCAGAAGGAAACCGGCAAGAGCGTCGAGATCAAGCAGTCGCATGGCGGTTCCGGATCGCAGGCGCGCGCGGTGATCGACGGGTTGCAGGCCGATGTGGCCACGCTGGCGCTCGCCTATGATATCGACGCCATCGCCGGCAAGGGGCTGGTATCGGCGGACTGGCAGAAGCGTCTGCCGCAGAACGCGTCGCCCTACACCTCGACGATCGTTTTCCTGGTGCGCAAGGGCAATCCCAAGGGCATCAAGGATTGGGACGATTTGATCAAATCCGGCGTCAGCGTCATCACGCCGAACCCCAAGACTTCGGGCGGTGCGCGCTGGAATTACCTCGCTGCGCTATGCCGATGCTACCGCGATCGCCGTCGTCATGCTGGTGGCGTCATTCCTGATCATCTTCGCGGTCAACCGCCTGCAGCGCTGGGCGCAGACCCGAATCCCGGCGTATTAGGATTCCGTGATGTACTTCGAAATGTTGCGGCAGCGCTTCTGTTTTACCTCTCCCGTCGGGAGAGGTCGGATCGCGTTAGCGATCCGGGTGAGGGGTTACGGACTAACGATAGACCGTACCCCCTCACCCCGGCCCTGCTCCCCTTGGGAGAGGGAGCACACGGCCGTCGTTGAGGCACCGACGATGAACGCTCAACAGGTGTCACTGAGTTCGGCGCGGGAGGATCTGCGGACCGAGCCCAAAATCATTCGCGTCGTCATCATTGCGATTGCCGTGACATTCCGCACCGTGTTCGTCGTGCTGCCGCTGGTCGTGGTGTTTGCGCAGGCGTTTTCCAGGGGGGCTGGCGGCTATTTCGCGGCGCTGTCCGAGCCGGAGGCGCAGTCGGCAATCCGGCTGACGCTGATGGTGGCGGTAATCTCCGTCGGCCTCAATCTGGTGTTCGGCGTGGTCGCGGCCTGGGCCATCGCAAAATTCGATTTTCGCGGCAAGACCTTCCTGATCTCGCTGATCGATCTGCCGTTTTCGGTCAGTCCGGTGATCTCGGGCCTGGTGTTCGTGCTGCTGTTCGGCGCGCAGGGTTATTGGGGGCCGTGGCTGCGGGCGCACGACATCCATGTGCTGTTTGCGGTGCCGGGCATTGCGTTCGCGACCATTTTCGTGACCTTTCCGTTCGTCGCGCGTTCGCTTATACCGTTGATGCAGGAGCAGGGCACCCAGGAGGAAGAGGCCGCAATCTCGCTCGGCGCCTCGGGTCTGCAGACCTTTTTCCGCGTCACTTTGCCCAATATCAAATGGGGCGTGCTCTACGGCGTACTGCTGTGCAACGCGCGGGCGATGGGAGAGTTCGGCGCGGTGTCGGTGGTATCGGGGCATATTCGCGGCGAGACCAACACCATGCCGCTTTTGGTTGAAATCCTCTATAATGAATATCAATTCGTGGCTTCGTTCGCGATCGCCTCCTTGCGGGCCATGCTGGCGCTGGTCACATTGGTGGCGAAGACCATTCTCGAGCGGCATCTGGACCAAGGACAGCTTTCTAGTGGCGATTGAAGTCAAGAATATCGTGAAGAAATTCGGCGCATTTGCCGCGCTCGACAATGTCGATCTGAAGGTCGCCAATGGCGAGTTGCTGGCGCTGCTCGGGCCGTCGGGCTCGGGCAAGACCACGCTGCTGCGGATCATCGCGGGGCTGGACTGGCCTGATGCCGGCGAGGTTTCGTTCGACGGTGAAAATGCGCTCGCCCATGGCGCCAGCGAGCGCCACGTCGGATTCGTCTTTCAGCACTACGCGCTGTTCCGCCACATGACGGTGTTCGAGAACGTCGCGTTCGGCCTGCGGGTGCAGCCGCGCGCGGTTCGCAAGGACGAAGCCGCGATCCGCGCGCGGGTCAAGGAATTGCTGGATCTGGTGCAGCTCGACTGGCTTTCCAGCCGCTACCCGAGCCAGCTGTCCGGCGGCCAGCGCCAGCGCATCGCGCTGGCCCGGGCGCTCGCGATCGAGCCGCGCATCCTGCTGCTCGACGAGCCGTTCGGCGCGCTCGACGCCAAGGTGCGCAAGGAGCTGCGGCAATGGCTGCGCTCGCTGCATCACGAGATCAACGTGACCTCGATCTTCGTCACCCACGATCAGGAAGAGGCGCTGGAAGTCGCCAACCGGGTGGTGGTGATGGACAAGGGCCGCATCGAGCAGATCGGCACGCCCGGCGACGTCTACGACAATCCGGCGACCGCCTTCGTGCACAGTTTTATCGGCGAATCCATCGTGCTGCCCGTCGAGGTGCGCGACGGCCGCGTGGAACTCGGCGGCAAGCCATTGAATATCGCGGCGGACGGCATCACCTCCGGCGCCTCGAAGCTGTTTGTCCGCCGCCATGACATGCAGGTCGGGCCGTCCGGCAGCGGCGCCTTTGAGGGCGCGGTGCGGCATGTCCGAACCTTCGGCCCGATCCAGCGCGCCGAAGTCGCGCTGTCGGCGGGCGAGGGTGCCACCGTGATCGAGATCGATGCGCCCCGGGATCGGGAGCTGCAGCCCGGCGATATCGTGGGATTACACCCCCGGCGCTACCGGATTTTTGCGGGGTAGGATTAGGCCGTCCTTCCGGGTTCGCTCGCTATGCTCGCGCCCCGGAATGACGGCCAAAAACGTCCGCCGTTCACCATTCAGCCACGGTTGGTATGCAACAACCCTTCGCATGGGGAACCTTCGAATCATGCGCGCAACGGTCGCGCTTATCGGGCTACTGGCGCTGGGCGGCTGCGCGGCGGACGCACCCGTGACTGAGCAGCCCACCATGTATCTCAGCATGGCCAATGGCGGCGCCAGGCTCGATCCCCAGGCTGCGGCCTCGATGATCTCGCTCTATCGGCAGAATAACGGCCTCGGCGGCGTGGCGGTCGATCCCGAATTGATGAAGCTCGCCGAGCAGCAGTCGCAGGCCATGGCCAGCCGCAACAAGCTCGACCACGACGTGAAGGGCCCTCTGGCCAAACGTCTGAATGCGTCCGGATATCCCGCAACGCTGGCGGTTGAAAACGTGTCCGCCGGATATCACACCCTGGCGGAGGCTTTTTCGGGCTGGCGGGATTCGCCCCCGCACAAGGCCAATATGCTGAAAAACGGTGTCACAAATTTAGGCATCGCGGCGATCTATGCTCCGAACACCAAGTACAAGGTCTTCTGGACGCTCATTCTTGCATCATCGGAAAAGCGATAACCGCGGCGTGATGCGGCCTCGTCGTTTGGTTGATTGACGCCGTCGCCAACTGACGCCACGGTACAGTCGCTTCTTGATATTTGATCGAGCGTCATGACGGATAATCCCCATCCCGCGCCAGCCCACACGCCCGCAAAAGCGCAGCGCGTGCTCGTCCTGCAGGGCGGCGGCGCGCTCGGCTCCTATCAGGCCGGCGCCTATCAGGCGCTGTGTCATCATGATTTCGAGCCGGAATGGATTGCCGGCATCTCGATCGGCGCCATCAACGCCGCGATCATCGCCGGCAATCCGCGCGAGAAGCGGGTGGATCGTCTCAAGGAATTCTGGGAAATGGTTTCCTCGCCGGTGCCCTGGAATCCCGTCACGGCAGGGGATCGCGCGCGATCGCTGTTCAACGAGACCAGCGCCGCCCTGATCGCCACTTTCGGCGTTCCCGGCTTTTTCACGCCGCGCCTTCCGCCGGCGCCGATGTGGCCGGCGGGCAGCCCGCAGTCGCAGAGCTATTACGACACCACGCCGCTGAAGAAGACGCTGGAGCGGCTGGTCGATTTCGACCGCATCAACGACCTGAAGACGCGGCTCAGCGTCGGCGCCGTCGGCGTGGTGTCGGGCAATTTCAAATATTTCGACAATTACGAGATGAAGAAACTCGGCAAGAAGATCGGCCCCGAGCACATCATGGCATCCGGCGCACTGCCGCCGGGCTTCCCGTCGGTCGAGATCGAAGGCGAGCACTTCTGGGATGGCGGCATCGCTTCCAACACGCCGCTCGATTATGTGCTGGACGAGGAGATCGAGCGCAATCTCCTGATCTTCCAGGTCGACCTGTTCAGCGCACGCGGTGAGCTGCCGGTCTCCTTGCTCGAGGCCGCCGAGCGCGAGAAGGATATCCGCTTTTCAAGCCGCACCCGGATGAACACCGACAAGAACAAGCAGGTTCACAACACCCGCAAGGCGTTGCGCGAACTGATCGGCAAGTTGCCCGACTATCTCAGGAACGATCCGTCGGTCGAAATCCTCTGCGAAGCATCCAAGGAAAGCACCGTCACGGTGGTGCACCTGATCTACCGCAGCAAGACCTACGAATCCTCTTCCAAGGACTACGATTTTTCACGCGTCGGCATGGTCGAGCACTGGGGGTCGGGCGAGCGCGACGTTCATCTGTCGATGCGCCACAAGGACTGGCTGGAGCGGCCGCAATCCGGCGAGACCATGGTGACTTACGATCTCACGGGGGACGGTACCGCAACCCCCGACGGCAAAAAGGAGTAGATGGAATGGGTACGTTGACAGGCAAGACCGCGGTGGTGACCGGCTCGACCAGCGGTATCGGATTGGCGTATGCGCGCGCCTTCGCCGGCGCCGGCGCCAATATCGTTCTCAACGGCATGGGCGCGCCCGCCGACATCGAGAAGGAACGCTCGGCCATCGAGACCGACTTCAAGGTCAAGGCGGTGCATTCGCCCGCCGACATGACCAAACCCGCGGAAATCGCCGGCATGATCGCACTGGGCGAAAGCACCTTCGGCTCGGTCGATGTTCTCGTCAACAATGCGGGCATTCAGTTCGTGTCGCCGATCGAGGAGTTTCCGATCGAGAAATGGGACGCGATCATCGCGATCAACCTGTCCTCGGCGTTTCACGGCATTCGCGCCGCGGTGCCCGGCATGAAGAAGCGCGGCTGGGGCCGCATCATCAATACCGCCTCGGCGCATTCGCTGGTGGCCTCGCCGTTCAAGTCGGCCTACGTGTCGGCCAAGCACGGCATCGCCGGCCTCACCAAGACCGTGGCGCTGGAGCTCGCGACCCACAAGATCACCTGCAACTGCATCAGCCCCGGTTACGTCTGGACGCCGCTGGTCGAGAAGCAGATCCCCAACACCATGAAGGCGCGCAGCCTGACCAAGGAGCAGGTCATCCGCGACGTGCTGCTGCAAGCGCAGCCGACCAAGGAGTTCGTCACCTCCGAGCAGGTCGCCGCCCTGGCGCTGTTTCTCTGCGGCGACGACGCGGCGCAGATCACCGGCGCCAACCTGTCGATCGACGGAGGCTGGACCGCGGGGTAGGGCAAGGCCCGTCTGCCCCGCGAAAGCGGGGCATCCAGTACGCTGCGGCTTCGCGGTTGAGTTACACCGCCTCTGGAATACTGGATCACCCGCTTTCGCGGATGATGGCAGCGAAGTCTTGCTTCACGCTAATCGAAATTTTGCGAAAGCTGCTTCGACCTCAGCGTCCGTCGCAACTTCTCCAGCGTCGATGGCTGCCATTGCGGCATCCACGGCCCGCAACTCTTCAGGGGTCGCGATAAATTCGTTACCCTGCAACTCGTTTTCGGTCTGGTTTGATGCGTCTGTCGTCATGACGGAAGGATAGCATGCGAGAGTTCGCTCTCCAACCGCAACCGCGATCTCTAGAAGCCGCGCTTCCCGAACGCCAGCACGTGCAGCCCGAGCCGCTTCCGCACGATCCAGAACAACAGCACGGTCTCGAACACCAGTGCGACCGAGGTCGCAGCTGCCGCGCCGTGGCCGCCGAATCTTGGCACCAGCATGATGCAGAGCGCCAGATTCGCCGCGAACGCCAGGGCGTAGGCCAGCGCGCAGATCATCTGATGGCCGAGCATGTTGAGCAACCGCTCGACCGGGCCGATCGCGGAGCGCACCACGAGGCCGATGGCGGCGATGAACATGATGTCGTAGCCGACGACGAATTGCGGTCCGAACAGCCACAAGAGCGGCTTGCCCAATGCCAGCAACACAATGGTCGCGGCAAGCGACGGCCAGAACGTCCACTTGATCGCATGGGCGACATAGGCCGACAGCCGCGTCTTGTCGCCGAGCGCGTGATACTCGGCAAATCGATGCGCCGTGGTCGCCGACATCGCGTAGTGAATGAAGGACACCAGTGCCAGCGTCTTCACCACGGC
>JAYSPJ010000628.1:0-10480 GCA_043722155.1 Bradyrhizobium sp. | reverse complement strand
GCTCCCTCTCCCGCTTGCGGGGGAGGGCCGGGGTGGGGGGTGTTTCGGCATGCACCGGCGCGAGTGGAGAGGTTTCCCCCACCCGCCGCGCTCTTGCGAGCGAGTCGACCTCCCCCGCAAGCGGGAGAGGTAAGAGGAGCGAGGGCGCAGAACTGGATCTCTACTCGTTGGAGCCCGCTGGCATCAGATGTTCCAACCGTAATTTCAAACAAGGACAACGCTGAAGGAGACGAGAGATGAGCCGCCATCCCGATTTCGTGCCTCACGGAGTGATTCCGGCGGTGCTGCTGCCGTTCCATGCGGATCTGTCGATCGACGAGCCGAGCTTCCGGGCCCACTTGCGCGATGTCGGCGCGGTGCAGGGGCTGTCTGCGATCACGATCAACGCCCACTCTACCGAGGTCGCCTCCTGCACCCAGGACGAGCAGCGTCGCGTCATGGAGATGTCAGGCGAGGAAGTCGGCGACACGCTGCCGATCATTCACGGTGTCTGGGCGGACGGCAGTCTGGAGGCCGCGCGGATCGCCCGGCGGGCTCAGGCCGGCGGGGCTTCGGCGCTGCTGGTGTTTCCGCCGGCTCCCTTCACACTCGGTCAGTCGGCCGAGATGGCGCTGACCCATTTCAAGACCATTGCGGACGCGACCGATCTGCCGCTGATCGTTTTTCAGTATCCGCTGGCGACAGGGCAGGGCTACCCGGCGGCGACGCTGGAGCGTCTGTTCGACGAAGTGCCGGCCATCCGCGCCATCAAGGACTGGACGCCACAGGTGCCGCAGCACGAGAGTCAGATTCGCAGCCTGCAGGGACGCGCGCGTCCCATCAACGTGCTGTCCACCAACAGCGCGTGGCTCCTGAGTTCGCTGGTGCTCGGCTGCAATGGCCTGCTGTCCGGCAGCGGCAGCGTCATCGCCGATCTGCAGGCCAGGCTCTATCGCGCCGTCAAGGCCAACGATCTCGCGGAAGCCCGTCGGCTCAACGACCGGATTTATCCGCTGGCGCGCGTGTTCTACGCCGATCCCTTCATCGACATGCACAATCGCATGAAGGAAGCGCTGGTGCTGCTCGGCAAACTGCCGCGCGCGGTGGTGCGTCCGCCGCTGGTCAAGATATCAGACGCGGAAATCGCGCGGATCCGGGAAGCGCTGATCGAGGCAGGCCTGCTCGGTGCCCGAACGCAGCAGGGAAGAAACGCGGCATAGCGAACACAAGTCTCGCACGCTGGAGCAATTTCATTTCTACTGCTTCGAGACGCATCGTCTGGCGATGCTCTTTGCTCCCCTCCCCACCGCTTCGCGGGGGGAGGGGAAAAGAAAGCGCGCATGAACGGGATGAGCCGGGGCTCCTATCTTTGCATGGCGTTGTTTTCGCGATTTTTTGTAGACCCCTCCGGTAGGCGCTAACCCGCCGCCGCGCCAAACTTCCGCGCGTCGCCCTGCGCGCCGCGTACCAGCCGACCCGGCCGCGCGCCGGTGGCTGTGCCGCCGCGCTGCGTCACCACGCCGGAGACGATGGTGGCGTCATAGCCGTCGACCTGCTGCAGCAGGCGGCGGCCGCCCACCGGCAGGTCGTAATGCACTTTCGGCGGATGCAGATGCAGTTTGTCGTAGTCGATGACGTTGAGATCGGCCTTGTAGCCGGGCGCGATCACGCCGCGATCATAGAGGCCGACCGACAGCGCGGTCTTGCGCGACTGCGCCGCCACCACGAACGGGATCGAGAGTTTTTCGCCGCGGCTGCGGTCGCGCGTCCAGTGCGTCAACAGATAGGTCGGGAAGCTGGCGTCGCAGATGATGCCGCAATGCGCGCCGCCGTCGGAAAGTCCCGGCACCGAATTCGGATCGCACAACATCTCCCGCGTGGCATCGAGATTGCCGTCGGCGTAGTTCAAAAACGGCACGTAGAGCATGCCGCGGCCCTCGTCCGAGAGCATCGCCTCATAGGCCAGTTCTTCCGGCTGACGGCCCTGGCGGCGGGCCTGCGCGCCCAGCGTATTTTCCGGGGGCTGTTCGTAGTCCGGGGGATCGCCGAGCAGAAACATCTTGTCGTAGTTCGGCCGGAAGAACAGCGGGTCGTCCGTCGTGGTCGGCGTCTCGCTCAGGATCGCGGCGCGCACGTCGGGCTGGTGCAGGCGTTTCAAGCGCTCGGCCAGCGGCAGGTTGGCGATCGCGCGATAGCTCGGATGGGTCTGGAACGGGTTGCGCGACAGTTCCAGTCCGAGCAGCAGCCCGACCGGGCGCGCGGCGATTTGCGCCGTGATCGACAGCCCGCGCGCGGAAGCTTCATTGATGGTGTCGAGCGTCTGGCGCCAGCGCCGCGGCGCCTTGTCGTTCTGGGTGATCGAAAATGAAACCGGAATTTTGGTGTTCTCGGCCACCCGCAGCATCATCGGCAGGTCTTCGTGGATCGTCGAGAGGTCGAGCACGAACTGGAACACGCTGCGGCCGGTCTGGTGCATGGCGCCGGCGATCGCCGTCAGTTCGTCCTCGCCGGCCTTCAGCGTCGGCGTGTAATCACCGGTGGAGGTGCGGTGGTTGAGGGTGCGCGAGGTCGAAAATCCGAGCGCGCCGGCGCGCACGGCATCGCCGGCGAGCGCGGCCATGGCGCGGTTGTCCTCCGCGGTGGCGGGATCGCGGCGCGCGCCGCGTTCGCCCATCACATAGACGCGCAGGGCGGCGTGCGGCAGCTGCGCGCCGATATCCACGTCGAAGCGGCGCTGCGACAGCCAGTCCATGTATTCCGGAAAGCTTTCCCAGGCCCAGGGGATTCCGGCGCTCAGCACCGGTTCGGGAATGTCCTCGACGCCTTCCATCAATTGGATCAGCCTGACATGATCGGCCGGCTTGCACGGCGCAAAACCGACGCCGCAATTGCCCATGATCGCGGTGGTGACGCCGTTCTGCGACGACGGCGTGATGTCCTGGCTCCAGGTGACCTGGCCGTCATAATGGGTATGGACGTCGACGAAGCCCGGCGTGACGAGCTTGCCGCGGGCGTCGATCTCTTCCTTGCCGGAGCCCGCGATCTTGCCGACTTCGGTAATGCGGCCGCCGGTCACCGCCACATCCGCTTCGAACAACTCGCCGCCGAGGCCGTCGGCGATGCTGCCACCACGGATCACGAGGTCTGGATTTGAGGCCATGCGGTTCGTCCCGGGTTCAGGTTTTTGTTGCCGCATCATGGGGCGTGACGCGTGGCTGTCAACCGCCCGGGATGAGGCTCAGGAATGCATCAGGCGGAGCGGGCTCGCGGTTTGCGGTCGGTGACCAGCGCCAGCAGCACGGTCAGGACCATGAACCCGACGGAGGCGCCGAACACCCAGTGCGGCATGCTCTGGTCCATGATCCAGCCGTACAACAGCGGACCGAAGATGCCGGAGAGGTTGAAGCCGGTGGAGACGATGCCGAAGGCGCGGCCGGCCGCGCCCGGCGGCGCCGCGTTGCGCACCAGCATGTCGCGCGACGGCGCGATCACGCCGCCGAGAAATCCGGCCATGGCCATCATCGCCGTCAGCAGCGGCGAAGGCAGCGTTACCGTGGCAATGATCAGCACGATCGTCGCGTTGATGGCAAAACAGGCGGCGGCGAGCTGTCCGTGGCGCGTCGTGCGGTCGGCGAGATAGCCGCCGGCCAGCACGCCGACGGCGCTGGCGCCGAGAAACGCCGTCAGCGCGACGTTGGCGGCCTGGAATGAGACGTCATAGCCCGTCATCAGCGCGACCACGCCGAAATTGCCGATGCCGGCGTTGGACAGGCCAAGCAGCATGAAGAAGATCGTCAGCACGATGATGGCCGGCGTGATGATGCTCTGGCTGGGCGCATGCACGCCGTCGACCTTGCGGTCGGCGGCGCTGGCGTCGGGAAGGCCGACGGCGACCAGCACCAGCGCCACTGCCAGTCCCACCGCACCGGCCACGATCAGGGCGCCGGGGCCGCCGACCGTCGCCATCAGTGCCGCCATGATAGCAGGCGCCATCGCGCCGCCGAGGAAACCCGCAAAGGTGTGGATCGAAAACGCGCGGCCCATCCGCGCCTCATCCATATGCGCGGACAGGATCGCATAATCGGCCGGATGATAGACGCTGTTGGCGAGCCCGAGCAGCGCGGCACAGACGATCAGCCAAGGATAGCTCAGCTGCAGGCCGAGCATGATCAGCGCGAAGCCGCCGAGCGTCAGGCCCATCAGCAGCACCTTGCGGGCGCCGATATGGTCGGCGAGATAGCCGATCGGGGCCTGGGTCAGGCCGGAGACGATGCCGAGCACGGTCAGCGCCAAGCCAAGCTCGATGTAGCCGACGCCGAGTCGCTCCTTCAGGAACGGGAACAGCATGGGCAGCACGAACAGATGGAGATGGCTGATCCAATGGGCGAGCGAAATCGCGGTCAGCGTGCGCAGCGAAGCGTCGGTCTTTCCTTGCGGCTTTGCGTGTTGCGGTGCGGCGAGAACGTCGACCATATCTGATCTAAAAACCCCGTTGAAAGTGCGGCCCGGCAAGGCGCGCCAAAATACCGGCTGGCGGTTATTTGTCCATGAATAGCGCTGCATGGCAGCCCCCGCGAACCGTGAAATGCGTCATCAAATTCGGCAAGACAAAGCCGGCGCGCGCGGGGATGATGCCGGCATGGCCGCATCAGCCCATGCTCCAAGACCGCTTCGGGTGCTGGTTCCCGAGGGAAACAGCACGTCGGCGCGCGAGGCGATCACGATTCTCAGGCTGTCGGGCCACCACATCGAGGTCTGCGATCCCGCGCCATTCTGCCTGGTGCGATTCTCGCGCTTTGTCCGAAGATTTCATCGCTGCCCGGGGCTGCGCGACGATCCCGCCGGGTTCCTCGCCTTTGTCGAGCGACTGCTGGCCACCGGGCGGTACGACGTGCTGCTGCCGACCCATGAACAGGGGTTGCTGTTCGCGCGCCTGCGGGAAAGGCTGGGGGACCGTGTCGGGCTGGCGCTGCCGAGTTTTGAAAGTTATCGCGCCGCGCACGGCAAGGCCGGGTTCAGCCGGCTGCTCGATCAATTGGGTCTGCCGCAGCCGCCGACACAGATCGTAAAATCCGAAAGCGAACTGCGCGCCGCGATCGAGTTTCCGTCTGTCGTCAAAACCTCGGTCGGCACCGCCAGCCGCGGCGTCTGGTTCGTCCGCAACGGCGATGATCTGGATCGCGCGCTGCAAGATCTGAACGCAAGCGGTGCCTTCGCCGGCGAGGTGCTGGTGCAGGAATTCGTTCCCGGCACGATCGAGAAGGCGCAAGCCGTGTTCTGCCGCGGCGAATTGCTCGGCTTTCATGCCTATTGTCGGATCGCCGCCGGCGCCGGGGGCGGTGAGGCGATCAAGCAAAGCGTAAATCGATCGATGCTGCGCGCCCATGTCGCCAAGATCGGACGAGTACTCGACTGGCACGGGGCGTCGTCGGTCGACGCCATCATGCGTGTCGATGGCGCAGCACCGCTGCTGATCGATTGCAATCCGCGGCTGGTCGAACCGATGAGCGCGTATCTCGCCGGTCTCGATCTGGTCGGGCTGCTGCTGAGGGTTTCGCTGGGCGAGGCGCCGGCGATGGCGCCGGAAAGCCGCGCGGGGGTGCGGACACATCTTGCGATGCAGGCGCTGTTGGGATGCGCGGCGCGTGGCGGCAGGCGGCGCGATATCGTCAGGGAATGCCGGGATCTTCTGACCGGCGGCGGGCCCTATGCCGGCAGTGCCGAGGAACTGACGCCGCTGCGGCTGGACTGGATCAGCGCGGTGTCGCTTCTGATGATTGCCATGGTGCTGCTGGCCGCACCCGAGCGCGGGGTGGCTCTCGCGCGAGGAGGCTGGGGCGCGCATCTGCTCGATATCGCCAGCATCCGGATGATTGAGAGCGAAGACTTTGGCTAGAGTCCGATGCTCTTGCTTCGCGGGCGCGTCCTACAGCGGCTCGTCGTCGTCGCCGCTGCGGTCGCGCTTCGGCGTGGCGATGTCGCCATCCTCGATGTCGTCGTCCTCGACCGGTCGAGGCGGCGGTTTCTTCGGTTTGCCGTCGTCCTTCGTGGGTAGCTCGCTCTTTTTGCCGGTTCCGCCCATGCGATCCTCTCAATCGAATCAATCGACCTCGTGCCAGATCATCCGGTCATTTCCGCGGATTGACCTCAATCCAAACGCGTTTGGCGGGTATATTAGCCGCAGTTGGACAATCTTTCCTGCCTTTTTCCGGCGTTCGGTGTAAAGGGAGGCGCAACCCCAGCATGATCCGGTCCCCAAGGGCCGCGTAAGCGCAAAGTGGGAACCGGTTTTCCCTCGGGACAAACGCGAAGCGTTTGCCTGGAAATCATGCTCAAACAACGAAATGAAATCATGATCCGACCGGATCATGATCTGGAGCCCACATGAAAAAGCCGAAGATCGAAGCCGAAGAACAGCAGCCACGCAAAATCATCCGCGCCGACAAAGCGCCGACCGAAGGTTACTCGCTGGTGGTGGACGGCCACTTCAAGTCGCACCACGATACGGTCGAATCCGCCGAAGAGGCGGGTATGGCGTTGAAGAACCAGTACCAGATGCTTCAGGTGCAGGTTTACGATGCCGCGACCAAGACCCGCTCGATGATCGAGTGGCCGGCGCCGGTTTAGGTCCGGCGTCCGCCGCTCTGCTGCCCCGCCAGCCAATCCGCCAGGGCCGGGCCCTTTTCCACCGTCTTCTTCGCTGACGACTTGGCGCGCGGTTTCTTGACCGCCGCGGGCGGCGCGGTGGCTTCGCGGGCCAGCCGCAAGGCTTTCAGCCTGGCCATGTTGTCGAGGACGGCTTTGGTCGTCACGTCGCGATCGGATTTCACGACTTTGGCTTCGTTCGCCGCGCGCGCGGCCTTGTTGAAACGCGCATCGGCGCGGTCGCGATCTTCTTTTGACATCTAGGTCGTCTTCTTTTTCTTGGGTTTGGCCTTCGCCTTCGCCTTGGCCTTGGGCTCCGGCGGTTTGTCGCGGTCGGCGGCTTCTCGCGCCAATCGCTCCGCGCGCAGGGTAGCGGTCCGCTTTCGTATCGCGATATCGGCTGCCGCGATATCGGCCATCGCCTTGATGCCTTCGGCATCCTGGGCGGCCCGTCGGTTCAGCCGGATCTCCTTCAGTTCGGCGGGAGTTTTCGGTTCGTCGTCCATCTTGTGCCTCGAATTTTACGGCGCGCATCATGGTGCGGCGTCCTTCAAGCCCATCTTACCATGCATCATATCGTCAGCGGGCAATTTTAGGCCGGATCTCGAGGCAAAATGGCCGCTTTTCAGGCCAAATCCTCAATCGTGGTGAAGGTCGGCCTCGTCGGCGTCGGCTTCGAGGCCCGCCGGATCGAAGTTCCCAATCCATGACTGCAATACCGGCGAGACATGTCCGGCGGCCTTCAGCTGCCGCAACGCGATCCGGATATTGGCGCGGCCGTGGCGATCCCCGGCGATCGCCGATGGCGGCTGTTCCGCAACGATCGCATCCCTGACGCGTCGCTTGATGGCGAGATTTTCGGGACTTCCGAACCTCTCGATCATCGACTGAAAGGAATCATGGCGCGCCGCGTCGAACGGTCGGGCCTCGCCCGATCCATCGCGCGCCGGATGCGGCGGATAAAGGTGCGCGCAGGGAACCCAGCCCTCGGGGATCGGCTCGGTCGCCGGATGGGTACGGCGGCTTTTCAGCAGTTTGGGCAGAACATGCGTGTGCGGCCCGTCGGGACTCTTGCCCGAGGCCGGCGGGATCGGTTGATAGACCTCGATCCGGCCGAGCCGGCTGATGAAGACGCGATGCGGATTGGCCGCCAGGATCAATCCCATCGCGGGATTGCCGGGTTCGAACACCGCCCGGCCGGCGTGCTGGCGCAGTGCTGCGGCGACGCTGCGATCGTCGATGCGCACACAGAAATTCACATGCGGCGCGCCGAGGCCGAGATCGAACAGGATCGAATTGCGATCCGTCGCGCGCAGAGCCTCGCCGTCGGCGTCGAGTTCGGTCAGTACGGTTCGGCACTCCATCGCGCCATCGGCTTCGGACAGGCACAACGCGATGCGCTGATTCCAGCCTGATTTGGTGATGCTTTCGGACGCGAGCGCACGGTTGCGCGGATGGTGCTGGATGGTGATGCCGCCGCGCGCCGTGATCGCCGAGACGGCGTCGTCGGATTGCCGCACGGTGACCGGCTCATCGGCATCGCGCGAGAACTCGGCGATGGCGCCGAAGGTGCCGAGACTCCATTGCGTGTCGGGATCGGCGATCGCCCGGTGCAGCAGATCGATCGTCGCAGCATTCATCGCTCGATATTCCCCCGGCCTTTCGGCCGGGAGAATATCGTCTGGTTCGATCAGGACAAGCCGGTCCGGGTAGAGTCCGAACCGGGATTGCGGTCAGAACGTCGCGCCGGCCTTCACCATGTAGGTCCGGCCGGGCAGCGGATAGGCGCTGAAGCGGCCGGCGGTGAAGCTGCTCGCGATCGCATAGTCGTAATACAGCGCGTTGAGCAGGTTGTTCGCGGAGATCGACCAGAAGAAGTGCTGGTATTCGCCGCTCAGCTTGAAGTCGATCGTTGCGCTGGCCGGAATCCGGCGCTGAGTATTGGCCTGGTCATTGTCCATGAAACGCTCGCCCCAGCCGCGCACCGTCGCGTCCGCCACGAGGTATTTCTGCCAGATGTTCCAGGTCACGCCGCCGCTGGCGGTGAAACGCGACACCAGCGGCACGTCGTTGCCGGCAAAGGCGCCCTCGCGAAACACCGCGCGGGTATAGGCCACGCCGCCGCGCAGCGTCACGCTGTCGCTGACCCGCAGCGATGCGCTGGTCTCCGAACCGTAGCGGCGGGTGGGATCGAGGTTGACGTTGTAGAACAGCGCGGGAATGAAATGGATCTCGTTCTCGAGCTCCATATTGTAGATGCTGGATTGCATCTGGAAGCCGCCCGACTTGATGCGGAAGCCGCCTTCGATGTCGTGAGAGGTCTGGGTCTTCAGCTTGAACTCCCCGGGGATGGCGTTGAAGAACGCATCGAAGGCGGGGCCGGACGATACGCGCTCGTCGACATTCGGGGTGCGGAACGCACGGGCGGCGCGGCCGAACACCGAGAACACGTCGTTGAAGCGGTGCTCGACGCCGATATGCAACGCGTGCTGGGTTTCCTCGCTGTAGAGCGGAGCTGCTTGCGCACTGAAAGCGCCCGGCGCGAAGGGGTCGTAACGATCTCGCGCGCTCAGGCTGGTGCGCTGAATTCGGCCGCCATAGGAGAAATCCGTCGTCGGCAACAGCCCGATCGTCTGCTGCCAGTAGCCGGCAAGCGTTTGCTGCTTGAGGTCATAGACGTGGATCGGCAGCGCGCCCCTGGATTCGGGGCGGTCCGAATGATAGGTCGCGTCATAGTAGTCGACGCCGGTCAGGATGGCGGAGGGCAGCCCGAACATCGCATTCTTGACGCTCAACCGGGGCGTGATCGACCACGTCTGCAGATGGCTGTCGACGTAGTTGAAGGGAACCGTCGGCAACGTGCCGAAGAACCCGGCCTGCTGCTTCTTGTCCCGCACGCCGCCATCGACGATGAGATCGACGCCGTTCAAAAGGGTTTTGGTAAAGCCGGCGGTGACGCTGGCGCCCTTCTGGTTACCATAGTCGAACGGGGTGCCGGTGCCCCTGCGGTTGGTGTCGAGCTGATTGAGGCCGATCGAGGGATCGACCAGGCGGCCGCCGGGGAATCCGAGCTTCTGGTCGTCGCCCGAAAGGGTCAGGAAGGCGGTGAGATCGGGGGTGGCGTAATTGAGATTTCCAACAGCGTTGCGCTGGTCGAGCGCGTTGTTGACGCGATAGCCGTCGGACTTGATGCCGTTGCCATGGAAAGACGTCGACCACGGGCCGTAATTGGTCGCGGCCGAGACCGAAGCCATGCGCGCGTTGAACGAGCCGACGCCGGCTTCAGCGCGGATCGCGACCGGCGGACCGCCGACGCCGTTCTTCAGCACGATGTTGATGACGCCGCCGACGGCATTGTCGCCGTACAGCACCGCGCCGCTGTTGCCGCGGGTGATCTCGATGCGCTCGATCGAATCGCGCGGAATGGTCGAAAAATCGACCCCGGCCATATCGACGTCGTTGAGCCTTCGGCCGTTGATCAACACCAGCGTATTGGCGGTCGCGAAGGCGCCGAATCCTCTGATGTCGACGCTGGTCTTCACGCCGTTGACGCCGCCATACAGGCTGGTCAGCTGTATGCCGGGAGTCTGCGCGATGATTTCCTGCACGGTTTGCGCCGGGGAATGGGCGATATCCTCGGCCGTGATCACCGACGTCGATGCGCCGACGATGCCGCTGAACTGCCGCACGGCCGTGGCGCCGGTCGCGGCTGCGCCGCCGGCGGGCGCCGCGTTCGGCCGGCTCGCCGGCGCGGCGTTCGGCACCACGCGGCGCGAACCCGGTTCCGGATCGGTTTTGGGCTTCGCCCGGGTGCGGTTTTCGTCGGGCGAGTTGATTTCGATCGGCGGCAACGCGT
>JAYSPJ010000627.1:0-3658 GCA_043722155.1 Bradyrhizobium sp. | reverse complement strand
TGTCTATCCGGGGGCCTACCACGGCTTTCCCCTGGTCACCGGCAGCAGGGTTGCGCAGCGGTTCGAACAAGATTGCAGATTGGCAATTGCCCGCGCGTTGCACTCGCGTTGATCCGCTTTGCGCTCATTGGCAGCTTTCCGCCGCTATTGCGAGAGCCGCGCGCGCTTTTTGAGCCGATAATCCTTCGGGACAAAAGGTGCAGGAGAACAGCATGTCAAAAGTAATAATTAGCTGCGCGATCACCGGGTCGATCCATACTCCATCCATGTCGCAATATCTGCCGGTCACAGCTGAGCAAATCGCGCACTCCGCGCTCGGCGCCGCCGAAGCGGGGGCCGCAATCGTCCATTTGCACGCCCGTAATGAGCAAGACGGCCGCCCGGATCAGAGCCCAGAGGCATTTGCGACGTTCCTGAAAATCATCAAGCAGTCAAGCGACGTTATCGTTAATCTGACCACGGGCGGTTCGCCATATATGTCGATCGAGGAACGAGTGCGACCGGCTGCGATTTGGAAGCCCGAGATCGCGAGCCTTAATATGGGCTCGATGAACTTCGGCCTGTTCCCCATGCTAAAGCGCTATCACGACTTCAAGCACGACTGGGAAGCGGAAATGCTCGAGGGCAGTCATGACCTTGTATTTCGGAACAGTTACAAGGACATTCGCTATGCGCTGGAAACTTTGAACGAGACCGGTGCGCGCTATGAGTTCGAATGCTATGATACGAGTCACTTGCATAATCTCCATTATTTCCTGACCGAGGGTTTGGTTCGCCCGCCGCTGTTTATCCAAACATGCTTCGGGCTCTTGGGAGGGATCGGCCCCCACCCCGAAGAAGTGCTCCACATGAAGCGCACCGCAGACCGATTGTTCGGCAACCAATATCGTTGGTCGGTGCTTGGCGCGGGCCGTAGCCAGATGCAGGTCGCCGCGCAGGCGGCAGCAATGGGAGGTCACGTCCGTGTCGGCCTCGAGGACAATCTCTGGCTGGACAAACGTGTGTTGGCCAAGACAAACGCGGAGCAAGTGACGCGCGTGCGCCAAATACTCGAAGGACTGGGACTGGAAGTCGCTACTCCGACCGAAGCTCGGGAGATACTCGTCCTGAAGGGGGGCGACAGCGTTTCATTCTAAACGCGGAGAGCGCGCCTCTAATTTATTCAAATCGGCCGAAGGTCGCACTGCGGCGCATGGTCATCCGTGGTTCAACTGCAGTCAACGATCAGCTGATCGTCGCGGCGGCAAGCGGCAACGACATGGCGCGTCGCAAGTTCATAGCAAGGGCTTATTGCCGACAGACCGAAATGTTATTTGTGGCGCAAATGGTGACCTCTTAAGGAAGTCTGCGGGCCGCGGGCCGGAAACCGACGCCCATACGGGACCATCCGCCATTTGCTCATCATCAGGGCGACCAGCAATTCAATAAGGTTGCCCTTGATCTTGGGGGCTTCTTTGCGCAACTCCGAGGGGCAATTTCGAGCTATGGTACAAGTGACTGATTTCGACGTAATCGTGGTCGGGGCGGGTTTCGGGGGAGTCTATTTGACCCACCGTCTGACCCAAGACGGCCACAACGTTCAGGTGCTCGAGGCCGCGAGCGACGTTGGAGGCACATGGTACTGGAACCGCTATCCGGGCGCACGGTGCGACGTCGAAAGCTGGGAATACAGCTACTCTTTTTCAGACGAAATCGAGCGCGAGTGGCGCTGGAGCGAGCGCTTTGCGACGCAGCCCGAAATCTTATCCTATATTGGTCACGTTGCCGATCGGTTCGACCTCAAGCGCTACATGCGATTTGACACCCGGGTGATCGCGGCGACCTTCGATGACGAAACTTCGACTTGGACGGTCCAAACGGATGCCGGCGAACGCTTGACCGCCCGGTATTGCATCATGGCGACCGGCTGCCTGTCGACATCGCGACTGCCCGATATTCAGGGCATCGAACAATTTCAGGGAAACACGTATCGAACCGGCGAATGGCCGCATCAAGGAGTTGATTTCACGGGCCAGCGCGTCGGGGTTATCGGTACCGGCTCGTCGGGTATCCAGGCCATCCCGGAGATCGCTAGGCAGGCCGAGCAACTGTTCGTGTTCCAGCGCACGCCAAGCTTCAGCGTGCCCGCGAAGAATGGACCGCGGCCACCCGAGCATGAGGAAATGTGGCACGCCAGGCATCGCGAGCTGCGCGAAAAGGCCCGCCAGACGCGCTCCGGCGTGCTTCATGAATATGCCACCAAGGCCGCGGCCGAAATGACTCCCGCTGAACGCGAGGGCGAACTCACCAGGCGCTGGAACAAGGGCGGCACGAACTTCATGTATGCCTTTACCGATATTGCCACCAACGAGGCAGCCAACGCGGTTGCGGCGGGATTCGTTCGGCGAAAGATCGGTGAAATTGTCGAGGATCCGGATGTTGCCGACCGCCTGATGCCGCGCGATTACCCGATCGGGACCAAACGCATCTGCGTTGACACGGACTACTACGCGACGTTCAATCGGCCCAACGTCAGCCTAGTCGATCTGCGCGAGGCGCCGATCGAGGAGATCACGGCAGGAGGCCTGCGCACGCGTGACGCAACCTACGCGCTCGACGCGATCGTTTTTGCAACAGGTTTCGACGCAATTACAGGCGCGCTGCTGGCGATGGATATTCGCGGTGTCGGTGGTATTTCCCTGCGCGAAAAATGGGCTGAGGGACCGCGCGCCTACTTAGGCGTCGCAATCGCCAATTTTCCCAACCTGTTTATCATCACCGGTCCGGGCAGTCCGTCCGTCATTAGCAACATGGTGCTTTCGTGCGAACATCATGCTGACTGGATCGCCGAATGCCTGACGCACATGCGCCAGGTCGGCGCAGACCGCATCGAGGCACGGCAAGAAGACCAGGATGCATGGGTGGATCATGTCAACGAGGTTGCCGAACCGACGCTGTTTGGGAAGGCGGCGAGCTGGTATCGCGGCGCCAACATCCCGGGCAAACCGCAAGTGTTCATGCCATACGTGGGAGGGGTCGATGTCTACCATCGCCGCTGCGCCAACGAGGCCGCCAAGTGCTATCCGGGGTTCGAATTGTCGACTCCGCACGCAGATGCCGCAGGTTAGTCCTCAATTACTAACGGTCTATCGTGTCCTTGAGCGCGTCAGCGGGAAAACCATAAAAAGGATTTTGGGATGAAGGCTTGGGCAGTGGTAGAGGCGAATGCGCCACTCGAGGAATTGGAACTGCCGACGCCCGTACCTAAGGGCAGCGAAGTGCTGATCGAAGTGACCCATTGCGGCGTGTGCCATTCCGACCTCCACTTCTGGAAGGGCGAATATGACATGGGCGGCGGCAAGGTTATGAAGTTGGCGGATCGGGGAGTGACGCTTCCTCGCGCGCCTGGTCATGAAGTCGCAGGCCGGGTCGTCGCTGTCGGGCCCCATGCGACTGGCGTCGAGTTTGGCCGCATCTACGTCGCTTATCCCTGGCTCGGCTGTGGGCATTGCAAGGAGTGCGCCGCCGAACAGGATAATAAGTGCAGCGCCCAGCATTCGATTGGGGTGATCCATCACGGCGGATTTGCAAGCCACGTGCTCGTTCCGCATCCGCGGTATTTGGTCGATCCAGGCAAGGTCGATCCTGCGCTGGCGGCGACCTATGCCTGTTCCGGGAT
>JAYSPJ010000626.1:0-4869 GCA_043722155.1 Bradyrhizobium sp. | reverse complement strand
AGACGCTCGCGCCGCTCGCTCCTCAGCATGAGGTTGTTGTGTTTCAACAAGTTAAACCTCATCCTGAGGAGGCCACGAAGTGGCCGTCTCGAAGGATGGCCTGCAATACCGATTTGTGATTCCAGGACCTAGGCCGTGTGCGGCGAGGGCGAGGGCTTGACGATACCCAGATGGATGCCGCCGCACCTCGTGCATCGCATGGTCCAGTATTCGGAGCCCGCCCGCCCGCCGATGACGCGCAGGACCGCCAGTCCGGCATCGCACTGCGGACAGTTGGACAGCACCGCAGGGGAAATCGACTGGGCCGGCTGGGACTCGGTTTCGAGCATGGGACGCTTACCTATGGGTCAAAACTAGGCGGCCAGCTCCTGTTGCGACGTCTGCCCGGTCGTCGCGTAGCGCTGGAGTTTGAGGCGGTCGATCTGATTCTTGGCATCCGCGGCGGCGGAGTTCGGATCAGGCCAGGCAAAGCCGATTTCAAGCGTCGAAAACGAGACACCGCCGATGGTCACCGGCTGTTGATCCGCCCGCCTGAGCCGGGCGTGCCACAGGCCCCTGCCGGCTTCGTAACATTCGATGGCAAAGCCCTCGTAGTTCATCGCGTTGCTCCGGGTAATCCCGGAACGAAGGAAACACGAGTCCGCAAGCCCGAACGTGATCCGGTTCACATTCCCGCTATTTTTTTCGACCCTTGTCGCGCGCGGCGGGTCCGGCCGCTGATCGCATGATCCAGCGCCGGAACGCGGCGAAATCGCGCTGCCCGGTCTGGAAGCTGCGATAGACCAGGTACCATCGCATGCCCTTCGGCACCGTCAGCGCAAACGGCGCGACCAGCCGTCCGGCGGCGAGGTCGTCGTCGATATAGGGCCGGATGCCCATGGCGACGCCGAGCCCGCCGCCGTCATCGCCAGCCGGTTCGCCTTGCGCTCGAACAGCGCGACGCCGAGCCGCTCCTCCAGCAGATGCACCATCCTGGAGACCGCCGCCGCCGACACGTTGAGCTCCGCGCCGGCACCGGCGAAGCTGCCGGTTCGCGCGGCGGCCTCGAACGCCTTGATGCCGTTGAGAAAGAGCAGCCGCCGCATTTCACCCCAAAAACCTGCCACCCTCAGCAAAACTGAGGCCAGGCCAAGCTAACTCCGTTTGCGCCGCCGGTACAGGCAAGGCAGAACTGGCGGCGGAGATTCGAATGACGCCGCTTCTGATTGCCGCGCTTGGATTGCTGATGGTCGCGACCGCGTTCCTGTCCGGCCTGTTCGGCATGGCCGGCGGGCTGATCCTGATCGGCGTGCTCCTGACCATCCTGCCGCTGCCCTCGGCGATGGTGCTGCATGCGATCACGCAGATGGCGTCGAACGGCTGGCGCGCCTTTCTGTGGCGCGGCCACATCCGGTGGCGGCCGGTCGCGATCTACCTGATCGGAGCCGCGCTGGCGCTCGGCGCCTGGTCGATCACCCGCTACGTGCCGGACAAGCCGATTGCGCTCCTGCTGCTGGGGGTGACGCCGTTCATGTCGCGGCTGATGCCGCCGGGCCTGAAGCCCAATCCCGAGAGCGTCGGGCAGGGCACTTTCTACGGCTTCATCTGCATGGGGCTGATGCTGATGACCGGCGTCTCCGGGCCGTTGATGGACACCTTCTTTCTCGGCGGCAATTTCGGCCGCCGCGAGGTGGTCGCGACCAAGGCCGCCTGCCAGGTCGCCAGCCATTTCGTCAAGCTGGTGTATTTCGGCGGCATCATCGATCAGGCCGCGACGCTCGATCCGGTCGTCGCCGTGATCGCCGTCGCGGCGTCGATGACCGGCACGACATTGGCGCGGCGCTTCCTCGAAGCCATGACCGATCTGCAATTCCGCACCTGGGCGAGGCGGCTGATCACGACGGTCGCCTGCTATTACATCATTTACGGAAGCTGGCTGCTGCTGGCGCCCTATTTCGAAAGCAAGGCGCTCGCCTTTTGACGGAGGGAGACAGCGGATGGCCGACGGTACAGACCCGCTGGTGCCCGATCTCGTCGAATGGATCACCGGGGAATCACGACTCTATGCCGAGGTGATCGAGACGTGGCGCACCTCGTGTCCGCGCCTGACGATATGGGAGGACGCGGTCGATCGCGGCTATGTCGCGCGCGAGACGGTCGCGGGAGCGGCAGTGAGAGTGGCGATCACCGAGGGCGGCGCCAGGTTTCTGCGCGCGCACGGCCGGGGCCGCTGAGGGGTGCCGCTAGAAGGCGACCGTACTCCGCACCCCAACCAAAGCCCCGCTCTTGATCGCCAGGCCTGGAGAAACAGGGTCCGGCACATGCCCGCCGGGATGGACGATGTACTGAAAAACCGGCTGCATGGTCCAGCCCGGCTTGATCTGGGCCTGGTAGCTGAGCTCGATCGTCAGTTCGTAGGCCCGGATGGGCTGGGCAATGCCCGAGAATGCGATCACGTCGCGGTCCAGCGCGTGAGCCCGATCGGACATCCTGGCATAGATGAAGGACGCGCCGAACTTGTCGTCGGGCCGGTCGGCGAGCATGCCGGCGAAGATAACGCCGCCGTCCATGAAGAAGTTGACCAGGTTGCGGTCGGAAGGGGTTCCTGAAATGCGGCTAAAGACGCTGATGCCGCTATCGGGGCCGCCGCCTTCGGGCCGGTATATCTGCTGGTCGATGATGCCGTAGATGGTTGTAGCGATACTGCACCTCGGCCATCAGAAGCGGCGGGTCGTTGAACGCGGTATGTTCCGGATGCAACGCTGCCGGACGCAGACATCCAGCTCGCGATGCGGCGGGGCGGGTCGCACTGCGCGATTGTGACGCGCAGTTGCGCCGTGCCGCGGTCAGGCACCACCGCAGATCAATTCGCCGCGATACGAAACGCCGCCATTGACTTCGCGCAGCCGATGCGGTGAACTTCATGCAATGGCATCTAGTTTGGATGTTTTCCGGCAGGACAGGTACGCCCCATGATCGACCTTTATTACTGGACCACGCCGAACGGCCACAAGATCACGATGTTTCTCGAGGAGACTGGGCTGAAGTACAAGGTTTTTCCCGTCAACATCGGCAAGGGCGATCAGTTCAAGCCGGAATTCCTGGCGATTGCGCCGAACAACCGCATCCCCGCGATGGTCGATCACGAGCCGAAGGGCGGGACCAAGCCGATCTCGATCTTCGAATCCGGCGCGATGCTGCTGTATCTCGCCGAGAAGACCGGCAAATTCCTGCCCGCCGATATCTATGGTCGCTATGACGCGATCCAGTGGACGTTCTGGCAGATGGGCGGGCTCGGGCCGATGGCCGGGCAGAACCACCATTTTCGCAATTACGCCGTGGAAAAAATCAAATATGCCATCGACCGCTACGTGAACGAGACCAACCGGCTCTATGGCGTGCTCAACAAGCGGCTTGCCGATCGCGAATTCATCGCCGGCGAATACTCGATCGCGGACATGGCGAGCTATCCCTGGATCGTGCCCTACAAGAACCAGGAGCAGAACATCGACGACTTCCCGCATCTGAAGCGCTGGCTCGAGACCATCCGCGCCCGGCCGGCCACGGAGCGCGCCTACGCCATGGCCAAGGAAATCAATCCGAACTTCGGCCAGCCGGCGATCCGCACCGAGGAAGAGCGCAAGCTGTTGTTCGGGCAGACCGCGGCGGTGGTGAAGTAGGCCAGGATCTTTCCAACTCGTCATGCGCGGGCCTGACCCGCGTATCCATCTTCCTTGCAGAGAGATGGATTGCCGGGTCAGCCCCGGCAATGACGACTGGCGGGGTAAGCTGGAGCCGGGGCGAGACGGGTCCCTCGGCTTTCATGACGCGACGCTCAGGCTTTCGGATAGCCGACGGTCTGCGACAGCAACACCTGCTGGTCGTGGCCGAGGCCCAGCGCGTTGGCGATCGCCTCGCGATCGATCCAGGCGCGGATCACGGTGGAAAGCCCGTTGCCGGCGGCAAACAGATAGACGTTCTGCGCCACCGCGCCGGCCGCGGCGGACGCAAAACTCTCGCGGCTTGCGACCGGCACCAGCCGCATCCGGCCGTGGTCGGCGACGTAGACGAGATCCAGCGGCGCCTCGTCGACGAAATCCTGATAACCGGTCACGCGCCGCAGGTCGCTGCCCGCGACCAGCTGCAATGCGTTGGCGTCGGCGTCGTACAGATACGCGCCGGACGGCAGCGCGACATAGATGTCGATCTCCTGTGCGTGCATCGCCGAGGGCGCGGTGCGTCCACCGTCGGCGCGGTTGATGCCGTTGGCGGCCCACAACAGGCTGGAGAGCATGGGCATGGGCAATTCCTTGCGCGCGAACTCGCGCTCCGAACGCCGCTTCGCAATCGCCTCCATCAGCGGCATGCCGCCGGTCTTGTCCGGGGCGGGCAGCACGATCTTCGGCGTGGCATTGCCCTGCGCCGGTTTGGGACGCAACCGCCCCATCGCGCCGAGCGCCAGTTTTGTCAGGGTACTCATCGCGCTGGTCTCCTGGTGATGCGTTTGCGCTTGGCAGCTTTGCGCTTGACGGCCGGTCGGGCCGTCCGTGTGGTGGCCGGCGGCGGGTCATCGGACAGATTGGATGCGACGAGGCTCGCCTTGCCCCGGCTGACGACGGCCACGGCGCTCGCCGCGTCGGACGCCTCGGCGTCGAACAGCGCGCATTGCTCGACATCGCCGTCGATCATTTCTCTCTGGGCGGCTCTGAATCGCGCCAGCGCGCCTTTCCTCGATTTGAATGCCTTGAAATCGAAATCTTCATTGGGCCGTTTGAGGCGGACCACGAACATGATGACCCCTGCAATCAACGGGTGCCGGAACGGCATTCATATCATCAAGTATCAAAATCGGCGGGCGCGTCTTGTTCTAGATCAAGAAACGGGCGGCGG
>JAYSPJ010000625.1:0-13709 GCA_043722155.1 Bradyrhizobium sp. | reverse complement strand
GTCTGCGATGCCGCGGCGTCAGTCTCCCAGGCGATCGACGACAGGCTGGTGAAGGGGCTGGTGGTGGGCTCGACCGTGCGGCTGGCGACGCTGCCGGATCTGCCGACCTCGGCCGAAGCCGGGCTTGCCGAATTCGAGGCGCAGGGCTGGAACGGCCTGTTCGCGCCGAAGGGCACGCCGCCGGAGATCATCGGAAAACTCAACGCTGCCGCGCGCACGGCGGTGGTGAGCGAGGCGGTCAAGAAGCGCTTTCACGGCCTCTCGACGGTCGCCCCCGACGCCGGCGAACTGGCGCCGGAAGTGCTGCAGCAACTGGTGACCCGCGATGTCGACAAATACCGCAAGCTGCTGGAACAAAAGAAGTAGGCGTTCGGTTCAGGTTGGCCCGGGCTTCCCGCGAAACCGGTCGATCCACCGTCGGTATCCGCCGCCGGGAACGGTCATCGCGGCGACGCCGGCCATCACGAGGACGAGCCCGAGCGCCAGGTTGGACGGCACGGTTTCGCCGAGCAGCACCACCGACAGTCCGACGCCGATGGGAATGCGCAGGTAGCCTTGCGCGTTGGTGGTGAGTGTGCCGAGCCGCGAAAGGCACATGTAAAACAGCATGAGCCCGAACGCGCTCGAGAAGATTCCCATGGTAATTGTGGCCACCAGCGCTTCCGTCGTCGGCTGCAAGGTCCAGGGATGATCGACGATCAGCGCAACCGGCAGCAGCAGCAAACCTCCGAACAGCAGCGAGCCCGCCGCCACCACCATCGGGTCGTACTCGGTCAACCGCAGCCCGAAGATCGTGGCGCAGGCAAAGGAGACGGTGGCGAGCAGGATCACCATCTCGGCGAAGATATTGCCGCCGAGCCCGCCCAGTGCATCGAGACCGATGATCACGGCCGTTCCGGCAAGCCCCAGCACGGCGCCGGCGAGCTTCAGCAGGGTGGCCGGCTCGTGCCGCGTGATGCCCCAGGTGATGAGGAAGGCGAAGATCGGCGTGGTCGAGGCCAGCACCACGGTCGGTGCCGCCGCCACATATTGCTGCGCCCAGGTGATCATCAGGAACGGGATCGTCGAATTGATGGTCTGCTGCTGGGCAAACAGCTTCCAGGCCTTCGCATCGGTCGGGATTCGCAAGCCGCGCGCGTACAGGATGACGAGCAGGAAAAATGCCGCGATCAACGAGCGCGCCGAGATGAAGGTGATCGGCGGGACCGATCCAAGGCCGATCTTGGTCAGCGGATAGGTCGAGCTCCAGCAGCACGCCAGCGCCAGCAGCAGTGCGTAATCGCGCCAGCCGCGCCGGGCCCGCGGAGAACCGGCTGGATCGGCAGGTGGCGCTGGCGGGGTGCCGCTTTCGACCTCTGCAATGCTAGGTGACAACGGCACCTGCTTTTGCTGGCGGCTTCCACTTCACCCGCTTGATGGTGCCGGAAAACGTGAACAGCGAGCGTTCGCCCGATTTCAGCACGCCGCGCAGGAAGATCATCGAGCCGCCGGCCCGCATGATTTCGCCTGACCCTTCGACCAACTCGCCCTCGCGCGCGCCGTCGATGAACTCGCAGCCGAACGACACCGTCACCCCCGGCCCCTGCAGCACCGGTGTGGCAAAAGCGAACAGACAATAATCCGCGAACGTCATGAAGCAGCCGCCATGGACGTTGCGCATGCCGTTGAGGTGTTGCTTCTCGACCCGGAACGCGCATCGCACACTGCCGTCGTCCTCCATCCGGTGCCAGAACGGGCCGTTATGGGACTCGAAATTGTCACGGCTCCAGGTCCGCCAGCCGGCGAATTCGCCCTCGGTTTCGACGTAGAGATCGGGGCGGTTGAGGAATGCGGATCTGGTCAGGTCGTCCAACGGAAAAGGCCCTTCATTTAGCGGATTTGAGTTCTTAAATCCGATCCACACCTGATGTGCAAACGCCCACAGCGCATGGACCGCCCGCAAATCTATGGACAGCGGGAAAATGCGCCATAAAAGGCCTTTTCTGCCCCCTTCGATCTCCCTAATAAGGGATCTCAATCGCCCAAAGAGCCCCATGAAACAGCCGCAGATCACCCCCGAGCTCGTCGCCAGCCATGGCCTCAAGCCCGACGAATATGAGCGCATTCTCAAACTGATCGGCCGGGTGCCGAGCTTCACCGAACTTGGGATTTTCTCGGCGATGTGGAACGAGCATTGCTCGTACAAATCCTCGCGGCTGCATCTCAGGGGCCTGCCGACCAAGGCGCCGTGGGTAATCCAGGGGCCGGGCGAGAATGCCGGCGTGATCGACATCGGCGACGGCCAGGCCGTCGTGTTCAAGATGGAGAGCCACAACCATCCGAGCTATATCGAGCCCTATCAGGGCGCGGCCACCGGCGTCGGCGGCATTTTACGCGATGTGTTTACGATGGGCGCACGCCCGATCGCGTGCCTCAATGCGCTGAGTTTCGGCGCGCCGGAGCATCCCAGGACTCGCCATCTGGTATCGGGCGTGGTCGCCGGCGTCGGCGGCTACGGCAATTCATTTGGTGTTCCGACCGTCGGCGGGCAGGTGCGTTTCCACACCCGCTATGACGGCAACATCCTGGTCAATGCGATGGCGGTCGGCCTCGCCGACACCGACAAGATCTTTTATGCCGCTGCCTCCGGCGTGAACATGCCGATCGTCTATCTCGGCTCCAAGACCGGCCGCGACGGCATTCACGGCGCCTCGATGGCGTCGGCCGAATTCGACGACGACTCCGCCGATAAACGCCCGACGGTTCAGGTCGGCGATCCCTTCTCGGAAAAACTGTTGCTGGAAGCCTGCCTCGAAATCATGCAAGCCGATTGCGTGATCGCGATCCAGGACATGGGTGCGGCGGGCCTGACGTCCTCGGCGGTCGAGATGGGCGCCAAGGGCAATCTCGGCGTCGATCTCGATCTCGACGCGGTGCCGACCCGCGAAACCGGCATGAGCGCCTACGAGATGATGCTGTCGGAAAGCCAGGAGCGCATGCTCATGGTGCTGAAGCCCGAGAAGGAAAAACAAGCCGAAGCGATCTTCAGGAAATGGGGACTGGATTTCGCCGTCGTCGGCTACACCACGCCGAGCAAGCGTTTTGTCGTCAAGCATGGCGGCGACGTGATGGTCGATCTGCCGATCAAGGAACTGGGCGACGAGGCGCCGCTGTACGACCGGCCGCATGTGGCCTCGCAGCCGCTGCCGGTGATCCATGCGCGTGACGTCAAACCGCCGGTCGGAATCATGCCGGCGCTGGAAAAACTGATCGCGACGCCCGAGCTGTGTTCGAAGCGCTGGGTTTGGGAGCAATACGATCACGTCATTTTGGGCAATACCGTGCAGCGCCCCGGCGGCGACGCCGCCGTGGTGCGGGTGCAGGACGGACCGAAGGGGCTGGCGTTGACCGTCGACGTGACGCCGCGTTATTGCGAGGCCGACCCGTTCGAGGGCGGCAAGCAGGCCGTGGCGGAGGCCTGGCGCAATATCACCGCGGTCGGCGGACGACCGCTGGCAATCACCGACAATCTCAATTTTGGCAATCCGGAGCGGCCCGAGATCATGGGCCAGTTCGTCGGCTGCCTGAAGGGCATTGCCGAGGCTTGCCGCGCGCTCGACTTCCCGGTCGTTTCCGGCAACGTCTCGCTCTACAACGAGACCAACGGCCGCGGTATCCTGCCGACGCCGTCGATCGGTGGCGTCGGGTTGCTCGACGATTTTACGAAATCGGCGACACTGGCATTCAAGGCCGAGGGTGAGGCGATCCTGCTGATCGGCGAGACCCATGGCTGGCTCGGACAATCGGTCTACTTGCGCGACATCTGCGGCCGCGAAGAGGGCGCGCCGCCGCCGGTTGATCTTGCCGCCGAAAAGCGCAACGGCGACGTGGTGCGCGGCATGATCCACGCCGGCACCGCGACTGCGGCGCACGATCTCTCCGACGGCGGGCTGTTGATCGCGCTCGCCGAGATGGCGATTGCCACCGGTATCGGCGCGCAGCTGCTGGCGGCGCCTGCCGCAATCGTGCCGCATGCCTACTGGTTCGGCGAGGATCAGGCGCGCTACATCGTGACGGTGCCGGAGGCGGAAGCCGGGCTGGTGCTGGCGAAGATGCGGGGCGCGGATATTCCCTGTGCGCGCATCGGCAACACGGGTGGCGACGCGATCGCAATCGCGGGCGAGGCGCCGGTTACGGTCGCTTCGCTCAACACCGCGTTTGAGAGTTGGCTGCCAGCTTACATGAACAGTAAGGCGTCCTGACGACGCTCACAACACCTTCGACGCGCCTGGGATCTGCCGCAAGGCGCGCGTTACGGCCCAGCTGAATGCAACGGTGAACACGAATGCGCCCGCCGCCTTGACGATGGCGGGCAGGTCGTAATCGAACAGCCAGTATTGCAGCCAGAGCACGATCGGATAATGCACCAGGAAGATGCCATAGGCGTCGGCTTGCATCGGATCGAGCACGCTAAAGCCCGATCGTTTGAACCTGAGGAAATAGGCGAGGATCGCCAGCAGGATCGCCGCGCTGAAGGCGGCGAAGAACAGACCGTAGCTCGCTTCATACCATGCGGGCAGGATGACGGGATTGTCCAGGATCTCGCGCTTGATGGCAATCAGCACCCACAACAGGCAATACGGCACCAGCGTCGCGGCCACCCAGCCCCAGCTGCTCTTCGCCAGCCGTCCGTCTGCGCTCAGTACGCCTCGCTCGAAATTCGCAGCACCAACGCCCGCGCCGATGAAGAAGTAGGCGGCGTAGAGCAGCACGCGGCTGGCCTGAACGTCGAACGGCCCCAACTCGAACCAGCGGCCCGGTCCAAAATAGACCCGCGCCGGAATGTAGACGGCGGCGGTGACCGCCAGCAGAAACAGATAGAAATCGGCCGGCCGCTCGAAGCCGCGTAGCGACCAGCGATTGATCGGATCGAGCAGCCTGGGTGACAACCGGTACAACTGGCTCGCGGTCAGATCGAAAGCCAGCAACACCCAGATGAACCAGATCGGCCCGCTCGGCCAGGGACCGGCGGTGACCGTCTTCCACCAGAATGCGGCGAAGCCGAGATCGGGATGCTGCCGCAGCGCGACGGCATAATAGGCGATCGGTATGATCGTCAAGGCTGCGACCGCGAAGGGCAGGCCGAGCCGGAGCAGGCGATCGCGCAAGAAGGTCCCGGGCGATTTGTGCCCAAGGCCCGGCCATACAAACAGGCCGGAGAGAAAGAAGAACATCGCCATGAAGAAGCTGTCGGTGGCGAGCACGACCATGTCGAAACCGACGAACGACTTGGCGTCGGTGTGACCGAAATATGTATAGGGAATCACGGCGTGGTGCAGCAGCACTATCAGCGTCAGAAAGGTGCGGGCGCGGTCGAGCGAAGGATTTCGCGTTTTCGTCTTCGGCGCGGCGCTGATGCCGGCGGCCACTGCGGAATCGGAATTCGATGACATACGCGCCCCAGCCAAGGTTACGGCGTGGGATGTTGCCGCCGGGAACCGGATTGAGCAAGGTCCAAATGTTCCAGCCCCTCAGGCGACCTCTTCGATCGTAACCTTGTCCGGATAGAACGCCAGATGGCCGGTTATTTCCGCCATCGCCGGGAACGGCGTCTCATAGCTCCAGATCGAATTTTCCAGCGTCTTGCCGTTGGCATTGATGCTGAAATAATTCGCGTCTCCCTTGTAGGGGCAGTGCGTCAGCCGGTCGGTGCGCGCCAATAGCGCCATATTGGCGTCGCCGCGCGGCACATATTGCACGGCGGGATAGCTCGCTTCCTTCAGCGTCAGGGCATGGGAGGTCTCGGCGATCACGACGCCGCCGGCGGAGACGCGAACCCGCTTCGGGTTCGCCGCAATGGTGATGGGGTGGTCGGGTCCGGGGAGTTTCATGGGGGGGGGGGTACAGCCTCTTCGGTCAGCCCATTGTGATCGTGGGCCACGATCCCAAGGATTTGCAAGGATTGGATCGGAAATATAGTGCGACGGAGCGTGACGTAGAAGGGTGTCCGGGCTAAGTTCTGCCGCGCCGCAGCGAAGCTGACTGCGATTCGAAATGCCGGATTGGAGACCTACTGGATGCCGATGGACGCGCACGATATCGAATCGATGATCAAGGCAGCGATCCCCGACGCCGAGGTGACGATCCGCGATCTGGCCGGCGACGGCGACCATTATGCCGCGACCGTGATCTCGGAGTCGTTCCGCGGCAAATCCCGGGTCCAACAGCATCAAATCGTCTATCAGTCGCTGAAGGGCCAGATGGGTGGAGTGCTGCACGCGCTGGCGTTGCAGACCGGGGTACCGGAGGGCTAGTCAGGGCCAGGTGCGGGGCGATGGCGGCAGACGAGCATCGCGGCGCGCTGTATCGGGTAAATACGCCGCACCAGCACAGCCGCGTCACCTATGCCGAGCTGTTTTTCGACTTGGTATTCGTTTTCGCGGTTACGCAAATCTCGCACACGCTGCTCGCGCACTTCACCCCGCTCGGCGTGCTGCAGACCACCCTGCTGTTCCTGGCGGTGTGGTGGGTGTGGGTCTACACTTCCTGGATCACCAACTGGCTCAATCCGGAAATGACACCGGTCCGGGTCCTGCTGTTTGCGCTGATGCTCGGCGGGCTTGTGCTCTCCACCTCGATTCCGCAGGCCTTTGAATCGCGGGGACTATGGTTTGCCGTCGCCTATGCGGCGATGCAGGTCGGAAAGACCGTGTTCCTGTGGCTGTCGACGCCGCCGTCGCGACCGCTTGCGCGCATGAATGCGATTCGTATTACGGCATGGCTGTCGATGTCGGCGGTGTTCTGGATCGCCGGCGGCCTTGCGGAAGGACAGTCACGGTTGCTGCTGTGGGCCGCGGCGCTCGGTATCGAATACAGCTCGGCGGCGGCTCGGTTCTGGATACCGAAATACGGCGCGTCGCAGGTCGCCGACTGGGTGATCGAGGGCGGGCACATGGCGGAGCGTTGCGCGCTGTTCGTCATCATCGCGCTCGGCGAATCCATTGTCGTGACCGGCGCGACATTTTCCGAACTGGCCTGGACCACCGAGACGGTTGGCGCCTTCGTGTCGGCTTTCATTGCTGCGCTCGCGATGTGGTGGATTTATTTCCACAAGGGCGCGGAAGCCGGCGCCGAGCAGATTTCAAGCTCCAGCGAGCCCGGACGGCTGGCGCGACTGGCATATACCTATCTGCATATACCGATCGTGGCCGGTATAATTCTTTCCGCGGTTGCCCACGAACTCGTGCTCAAACATCCCGGCGGGCATTCCGATCTCAGGACGGTTCTGAGCGCGATCGGCGGTCCGCTATTGTTCCTGCTCGGGACCATCCTGTTCAAGCACACCATTCGCGGATTTCTTCAACTGTCGCACGGCGCCGGTATCATCGCGCTCGGTATCCTGGCCTGGTTCACCGCCGGACTATCGCCGCTCATGCTGTCGATGCTGACCACTGCGATCATGATCATTGTCGCGGTGTGGGAATCTATCTCGCTGAAGTCAAACGCGGCCGAATCGCAGTCCGAGGCTACCGGCGCGTGAATCGCTTTAGCTGCCAGGCGGCCGGTCGGCGAAGAGGCTGCCCTTTGTAACGATCTGCTCGCCCGGCTCCAAACCATGCACCTCGACGAGTCCGCCTTTGCTCAGGCCGGTCTTGATCCGGCGGAGTTCAATCGTCTTGTCCCCGTGTGCGACCCAGACCCGGGCCTGATCGCCCTCGTAGATTAGCGCCTGCTTCGGCACACCGATCGAGACCCGATCGCCAGGGGCATAAATCGTCACAGTGGCGAACATTTCCGGCTTCAATTGTCCGATGGAATTCTCCACCGTGGCACGGACCATCAGCCGGCGGGTGGCTGGATCGATTGCGGCAGCGACGTAGTCGATACGGCCCGTGAGCGTGCGGCCAGGCAATGCCGGCAGGCTGAATGTCAATTCATGCCCGACCGCTACCTCGGAGGCTTCCGTCTCCCGCACAAACGCGGTCAGCCAGACGGTTGAAAGATCGGCAATCACAAACACCGGCTCGCTGGCGCCGGAGTTTACATATTGGCCGGTGCCCATCTTGCGCTGGACTACCGTGCCCGCGATGGGCGAGAAGACGGAAGTTTCCGGGTCGATGCGGCCGGTTTCCTGAAAGGCGGATATAGCGTCGTCGGTCAGGCCCAGGATACGCAACTTGCTGCGCGCCGCTTCCAATGTCGTCTGCGACAAACGCAGATCGTTTTGCGCCTGGATCAGGGTTGTTTGCGTTTGCTGATAGTCTTTGAGCGGCACGGCCTTGCCCTCGAACAGATCCTTGGCGCGACGGTCCTGCAGCTGTGCGAGGTCGAGCTGCGATCTGGCCTTGGCCAGGGCAGTGGCGGCGGCCACGAAATCGTTTTGTGCCTGAACCTTATCGGCGGCCTCGACTACGAACAGCGGCTGCCCTTGCGTGACGCTGTCGCCCGGCCGCGCCAGCAACTTGGTGACCCGGCCGGCATAGGGCGAGAACACGGGTGTCGAGCGATCCTCATCGACCGCGATCTTGCCTTCGGTGACATGCTCGGCGTGGAAGGCTCGTTCGGTCGCCGGCTGAATGGTCAGGCTGGCCCATTCGGCCGGGGTCGGGGTGTAACGCTGCGATCCCCGCCTGGATTGGCTCGACATCTCGGAATTATCGATCAGCACTTTTCCCGGATAGAGCAGTCCTGCAGCGGCAAACAAGCCAGCCACGATCAAGGCCAGGCCAACGGCCAGCCGCAGACGGTTAATCACTCTTAATCTATCGACAACTTTCGTTAGCATCGACCCTCTGGGGGATGGCTGCCGAAGCATTCGGGCCGTTCTAGCCCTTGCTGGATGCACTCGCAAACCATGTTTTCAGCCATGCCGGGCTTTGTCACCATCGTCACCGTGGAGCTCTCTGTCACCGTTGCTGCCATCAATTCGCATTTGTCACTGGCGAAATGTGGCGACGTCCGCTAAGCGTCGCGGTCGCAGCGGTTCTGGTCCTCAATCTGACTAGTACTATGGTCCGCGCGCGCAAAAGGACGTAAATACCCGCGCGAAGCTCCAAGTAGAAATACCAGGGAAAGCACCGATTCATGGCGGTTTCGATCGCTGTCACATCATCATTGCGCGGTCTGATGGCGGTGCTGTTCGTCGCTGCACTGCACACATCGTTTGCCGCGGCTGAAGGCACGACGAAGGGCAAGGACTATGTCCGGGTCGTCGCCGATCAGATGCATCAACTCGAGGTGGTGAAGGTCGAGCCCTACGCGTTCCTCGACCAGCGATCGGCGATCGGCCAGATCGCGTTCAATGAGGATGCCAGCACCATGGTGCTGACGCCGTTCTCCGGCCGGGTGACCCGCCTGATCGCCAAGGTCGGCGATCAGGTCAAGCGCGGCGATCCGCTGCTGGAAATCGACAGCCCCGAGCAAGTGCCGCCGCAGAACGATTTCATCGCCGCCCAAACCGCCAGAAACAAGGCGCGCTCCCAGCTCAACCTGGCGCAGATCGTCGAGAAGCGGGCCCGCGACCTCTATGAGGGCAAGGCCGCCCCCTTCAAGGATTTGCAGCAGGCCGAGGCGCAGCTTGCCGCCGCCGAGAGCGACATGCGGTCGACCGATACGGCGTTCGAGGCCGTCCGCATCCGCCTGCGCATCCTTGGCCGCACCGATGCGGAAGTCCTGGAACTCGAACAGCGCGGTACGATCAGCCGCGTCACCCGGATCAGCGCGCCCATCGACGGCACCGTCATCTCGCGCAAGGTCGGCCCGGGGCAATACGTCAAGGCCGATTCCGGAGAGGCGCTGTATGTGATCGCCGATCTGTCGACGATGTGGCTAAAGGCCCAGATCTTCGAGCAGGATATCGCGTTTGTGCGGATTGGTCAGGAGATAGAGGCGAAGATTGCGGCAGCGCCAAGCCGAACCTTCAAGGCGCGTATCGCCAACATCAGCTCGGCTTCGGATCTGACCACGCGCCGGGTCATGGTGCGTTCGGAGATCGGCAATCCGGACGGCGCGCTCAAATCCGACATGTTCGCGAGCTTCAAGATCGGGACCGCAGAGCCATCGGCCACGCCGGCCGTGCCGACCGATGCGGTGATCCGCGAAGGCGATGTTGCGGCGGTGTGGGTCGAGACCGAGCCGATGCTGCTCAAACGCCGCGTCGTCGAGATCGGGATCCAGCAGAACGGCCTGACACAGATACGCCAGGGTCTGGCTGTTGGCGAACTGGTGGTCTCACGCGGCGCGATTTTCGTCGACAACGAGTGGCGTCAATGACCAAGTGGGCCGGAGCCTTTCATGCTGCGTAGTCTGATCGCGTTCTGCCTGTCCCGACGGCTGCTGGTGATGGTCGCGTTTGCGGCTTTTCTCGGTCTCGGCTACGTCGCTTTCCTGACGCTGAACATCGAGGCCTACCCCGATCCGGCGCCGCCCATCATCGAGATCATCGCCCAGCAGCAGGGCCAGTCCCCCGAGGAAGTCGAGCGCTACATCACGATTCCGATCGAGATCGCGGTCGCCAGCACGCCGGGCCTGAAGTTCATCCGCTCCAACACCGTCTATGGGCTGGGTTTCGTCCGGCTGCAGTTCGAATATGGCCGCGATTATCATTTTGTACGTCAGCAGACCATCAACCGGCTGAAGGATGCGGTGCTGCCGGCCGGCGTCGTGCCGGTGATCTCGCCGGCGGGCGGCATCAGCGAGATCTTCCGCTACGAGCTGGTGGGTCCGCCGGGCATGGACGTCATGCGGCTCAAGTCGCTGCAGGACTGGGTGGTCGAGCGCAAGCTGCGCATCGTGCCCGGTATCGCCGATGTAATCGTGCTGGGCGGAAAAACCAAGGAGTTCCAGGCCGAGATCAATCTCGACCGCATGATGGCCTACGGGCTCACACTGCCGCAGATCATGACCGCGATTTCGGCGAGCAATTCGAATGTCGGCGGCCGCACCATCGCGATCGGCGAACAGGCGGTCAACGTCCGCAGCATCGGCGTCATCACCTCGATGGACGATATCGGCAACATCGTGCTGACCCAGCAGGGGGGCGTGCCGGTACTGGTGTCCGATGTCGCCAAGGTCCAGATCGGCTTCGCGCCCCGGCTCGGTCTCGCGGGACGTGACGACAAGACCGACGTCGTCACCGGCATCGTCCTGATGCAGAAATTCGAACGCACCATGGATGTGGTCAAGCGCGTACGCGCGGCCGTCGAGCACATCAACACCGATGGATCGCTGCCGCCCGGCGTCAAGATTGTGCCGTTCTACGATCGCGGCGACCTGGTTGCGATCACCGTGCAGACGGTGCTGCACAATCTGTTGTTCGGCGTTGCCCTGATCTTCCTGATCCAGTGGGTCTTCCTCGGCGACTTGCGCTGCGCGCTGATCGTCGCGGCAACGATTCCGGTGGCGCTGTTCCTTGCGGTGATGATCACGGTCATGCGCGGGGAGTCCGCAAACCTGCTGTCGGTCGGCGCCATCGATCTCGGCATTATCGTCGACGGCACCGTGATCATGGTCGAAAACATCTTTCGCCATATCGCCCATCACACGCCAGGGGTAACTCCGGATCGCCCGGCGAGGCTGAGCGACAAGCTCCACCGGGTCCTGACCGGTGCCGTCGAGGTCGACAAGGCGATCTTCTTTTCGGTGATCATCACCATCGCGGCGTTCCTGCCGCTGTTCACGATGCAGGGCGTGGAAGGTCAGATCTTCGGGCCGATGGCGCGGACCTATGCCTACGCGCTGATCGGCGCCGTCATCGCAACCTTCACCGTGACGCCGGTGCTGGCGTCGGTCCTGCTGCCGGCGCATGTCCAGGAAGTCGAAACCTTCATGGTTCGTCATATCCGCCGCCTTTATCAGGCCGTTCTGGTGCGTGCGGTCCGCAATTATCGCCGCTCGGCGGCCCTTGCGGCGGTGTTTCTGGTTCTGTGTCTCAGTCTCGGCTTGCGGCTCGGCACCGAATTCCTGCCCAAGCTGGAAGAGGGCAATCTCTGGATTCGGGCCGTGATGCCGCCGACCATCACACTGGAGGCCGGGGTGGATACGGTCGCAAGGATCCGCGCCGTGATCTCGAGCTATGCGCCGGTCCAAACCGTATTTTCCGAACAGGGACGCGGCGATGAAGGCACCGATCCCGACGGCTCGTTTCTCGCCGAGTTCTTCGTCCCGCTCAAGCCGTTCGACAAGTGGCCGGCGGGACTGACCAAGGAGCAGATGGTCAAGCAGATGAGCGAGCGGCTCAACCGCGAATTCGTCGGCATCGACTTCAACTTCTCGCAATACATCCAGGATAATATGGAGGAAGCCGTCTCCGGCGTGAAAGGCGAAAACTCGATCAAGATCTTCGGTAAGGACCTCGTCGAGCTGGAACGGCTGTCCAAATCGGTGAAGACCGAACTCTCTGAAGTCCGCGGGGTCGCCGACCCCGCCAGTTTCAATCTGCTCGGCCAGCCCAACCTGATCGTTCGGATCGATCGCGCCAAGGCCGCGCGCTACGGCTTCTCGATCGGCGACATCAATTCCGTGGTCCAGGCCGCGATCGGCGGCCAGGAGGTCTCCAAGGTCTATGAAGGCGAGATGATCTTCGCGCTGACGGTCCGTCTGGCGCCGGAATTCCGCAGGGATGTCGATGCTATCAGCGCGATCCCGGTGGCGTTGCCGAATTCGGATTCAAAGACGCCGACCGCCTATATAAGGCTTGGCGATCTCGGCGAGATCAAGCTCGTCAGCGGTGCTGCCTATATCTACCGCGAGAACAGCCAGCGTTTCATCCCTCTGAAATACAGCGTTCGCGACCGCGATCTCGGTTCGACCGTGGTCGAGGCCCAGGACCTGATCCAGAAGAAGGTCCCGGTTCCCCAGGGTTATTCGATGGAATGGTCGGGCGAATACGGCGCCCTGGTGGACGCCAAGAAGCGGCTGGCGCTGATCGTGCCGCTGAGCCTGCTTCTGATCCTGATGCTGCTGTACAGCCTGTTCAATTCCATACGCGACAGTCTGCTGGCGCTGTCGGGCATCCCGTTCGCGGTGGCCGGCGGGATTCTCGGGCTCTATATCGGCGGCCTGAACTTCAGCGTATCGGCGGCGGTAGGCTTCATCTCGCTGTTCGGCGTGTCCGCCATGGATGGCATCCTGCTGATGTCCTATATCCGCCGCGACATCGACGAAGGCATGGGGACGGAAGACGCGATCATCCGCGCCTCCGAAACGCGGATGCGGCAGATATTCATGACCGGCCTGTCGGCGTGCATTGGCCTCGTCCCGGCGGCGATCTCGACCGGGATCGGCTCGCAGGTACAGCAGCCGCTGGCCTGCGTCATCGTCGGCGGCATGCTGCTGTCGCCGATCTGCAGTCTGCTGGTGATCCCGGTGCTGGCAAGGCTGTCGATGCCGGCGATCGAGAACACCGGCATGGTCCGTGAAGCCGGGGAACACTGAGCGCGGCCAGGTCTTTCTCCGAAATCCTCAGTCCGAGGCCACCAGCGCGTGAACCGAAAACATTTTGGCAGCGTCGGTCCATGACTGGCGCACCGTCCAGCCCGAGCCGCGCGCCAGCGCGGTGAAGCGATCGAGGCTGTATTTGTAGCTGCTCTCGGTATGAATGCTTTCGCCGGGGCGGAACGAGAAGCTGCGGCCGAGCACCCGCACGGTCTGCGCCTTCCGGCTGATCAGGTGCATTTCGATGCGGTGACGCTCGCGATTATAGATCGAGCGATGGGTGAACCCGGAGATGT
>JAYSPJ010000624.1:0-2744 GCA_043722155.1 Bradyrhizobium sp. | reverse complement strand
AGGTCACCGACCGCCGCGGCCGCATCGTGGCGCGCTGCGAGGTCGACGGCGAGGACATCCAGAAATGGCTGGTCCGCAACGGCTGGGCGCTGGCCTATGCGCGGTTCTCCCGCGATTACGAAGCCGACGAAAAGGCCGCGCGCGAGGCCAGGGCCGGGATGTGGCAGGGCGCGTTCATCGCACCGTGGGACTGGCGCGTCCGCAACAAGAAGACCGCGATTCTCGGCGCCGTCAAACCGCCCGACCATGCGCGCGCGATCCTGCTGGCGTCGGCGTCCGGATCGATCGCGCCCTCGCCGGACTGCACCATCAAGGGCAACGTCAACCGCTCCGGCGAATGCATCTATCATACGCCGGCCAGCCGCTGGTACGCCAAGATCCAGATGAAGATCAGCAAGGGCACGCGCTGGTTCTGCTCGGTCGACGAGGCCGAAGCCGCCGGCTGCCGCGAGACCCGGCGATAGCGCGGTGAAGCGCGCCGCGCTGCTGTTGCTGTCGGCTGTCATCGCCTACGGCCTGCTCGCCTATGTCGTGCTGCCGGCGCTGTGGACCCATTACGAGCACCAGAAGGGGCTCGCGGGATTGCCGATGACGACGCGGACCGTGGCCGGGGCGTTGCGGAAATAGACCATGGAATTCCGTCATTGCGAGGAGCGCTTGCGACGAAGCAATCCATCTGCCGTCTTTTGGCGCAAAATGGATTGCTTTGCGGAGCCTGTCATCGGGCGGCGCTTCGCGCCGACCCGCTGGCTCGCAATGACGCCTTTGATATATTATCATTCTCCCGACTTGAATTCCCCGCTATTTCCCTGCATCCCTCCCGAAGCATTCGCAAAAGGAAAAACAACAATGACCGTTCGCGCGGGCCGGGAGTTTCTGGCGATCCCCGGGCCCACCACCATGCCCGACGAAGTGCTGCGGGCGATGCACCGGCCGGCGCTGGACATCTATTCCGAGCAGATGATCGGCATGACCGACAGCCTGCTGCGCGATCTCGCAAGACTGTTTGCCACCAAAGGCCACTCCTACATCTATATCGCCAACGGCCATGGCGCCTGGGAAGCCACCCTCAGCAATGTGCTGTCGCGCGGCGACAAGATCCTGGTGCTGGAAAGCGGCCGGTTCGCGATCGGCTGGGGCAACGCCGCCGCCGGCATGGGCGTCGAGGTCGAGGTGCTGAAGGGCGACTGGCGCCGCGCCATCCGCCCGGCCGAAGTCGAGGCGCGGCTGCGGCAGGACAAGGACCACACCATCAAGGCCATCCTGGCGGTGCAGGTCGATACCGCCTCGGGCGCCACTAACGACATCGAGGCGATCGGCAAGGCGATCAAGGCCGCGGGTCATCCCGCGCTGTTCATGGTCGATGCGGTCGCCTCATTGGGCTGCATGCCGTTCGAGATGGACGCCTGGGGTGTCGACGTTGCGATGTCCGGCTCGCAAAAAGGCCTGATGGCGCCGCCCGGCCTCGGTTTCGTCGCCGCCAACGACCGCGCGCGCGACGTGCACAAGACGGCCGGACTGCGGACGCCCTATTGGGACTGGACCGCGCGCGAAGGCAGCGAACACTACCAGAAATATGCCGGCACGGCGCCGGTGCATCTGTTGTTCGCGCTGCGTCAGGCCATCGACATGCTGTTCGAGGAGCAGCTTCGGAACGTGTTCCTGCGCCATCGCCTGCTGGCCGAAGCGGTGCGCCGCGCGGTCGCGGTGTGGGCCGAAGGCCAGGTGCTCGGCTTCAACGTCGCCGAGCCGAACGAACGGTCCAACACGGTCACCACCGTTGTCATGTCCAACGGCCACGATCCGCTGGCGCTGCAGCGCTATTGCAAGGAGAAATGCGGCGTGGTGCTGGGGGTCGGCATCGGCGACCTGGCCGGACAGGCGTTCCGGATCGCCCATATGGGCCACGTCAACGCCCCCATGATCCTCGGCACCCTCGGCGTCATCGAGGTCGGCCTCAACGCGCTCGGTATCCCGCATGGCAAGGGCGGAACCGAAGCCGCGATCGAGTGGCTGGGCGAGACTGTAGGGGCGTGAGGCTTCTCTCGCCCTCCCCTGGAGGGTAAGTAAGCCGAGCCTTCCCGCCGCCCCTGCATCCGTGCTTATATTGATCCAGCGATAAATAAGCCGCCGACAACGGCGCGATACCGGGAGGAACTGGATTGGCGTCGGTGGATTTGCGCGGCCTGACCAAGCGGTTTGGATCGCTGGCGGTCGTTGATGACGTTACGCTGCGGATCGACCACGGCCAGCTGGTCTGTCTGCTGGGCCCGTCGGGCTGCGGCAAGACCACGACGCTGCGGTTGCTGGCCGGATTTCTCGAGCCTTCGGACGGCGAGATCCATGTCGGCGACCGGCTGGTGTCCTCGAAGGCGCGCACGCTGCCGCCCGAGCAGCGCAAGATGTCGATGATTTTCCAGAGCTACGCGCTGTGGCCGCACATGACGGTCACCGAGAATATCATCTACGGGCTTCGCCTGCGGAAAATGGACCGCGACACCATCGCCAGGAAACTCGACGTGATCCTGAGAGCCACCAAGCTCGAAATTCTCGCGCAGCGTTATCCCGGGGAATTGTCCGGCGGCCAGCAGCAGCGCGTGGCGCTGGCCCGCGCCCTGATCGTCGAGCCGGAGACGCTGCTGCTCGACGAGCCCTTGTCCAACCTCGACGCCAACCTGCGCGAGGAGATGCGGTTCGAGATTCGCAGGCTGCACGACGAATACCGCTACACCACGGTCTACGTC
>JAYSPJ010000623.1:0-3786 GCA_043722155.1 Bradyrhizobium sp. | reverse complement strand
TCCTCGATGAAGGGCGCCCGCGGCCTGTTGATCTCGATCACCGGCGGCAAGGATCTCACCCTGTTCGAGGTCGACGAAGCCGCCACCCGCATTCGCGAGGAAGTCGACCAGGACGCCAACATCATCGTCGGCGCCACCTTCGACGAGACCCTCGATGGCGTGATCCGCGTCTCCGTCGTTGCCACCGGCATCGAGCAGGCGCTGATCTCGCGCAATGCAGGCACACCGGCGCCGACCGTGACCAACGCGGTGGCACCGGCTGCTCCGGTCTCCGCGCCGGACACCCGCCTGGCCGATCTGACGGCGCGGTTGCGCGCCGACAATGCACGCATGGCCGAACGCGCCCAGAAGCTGGATGTCTCCAGCCCGGCGCAGCCGGTTCCCGCAGCACCGCAGCGCGCTTCGAGCAGCGTCGAACGCGCGGCGCTGGCCGCGATCGCCGCGGCGGTTGCCCCGGAAGCCCCGCAGCCGGCCGCGCCGCTGCAGCCGGCGTCCTATGGCGACGTCACGGTTCGCCCGATCGCGCAGAAGCCGTCCCTGTTCCCGGATCACGACGTCGCGCGCGTCGAAACCCCGGAGCCGGTGACGCCCGAAACCTTCATACCGCAAGCCGCCGAGCGCCCGCCGGTTCGCGCGACGCGGATGCCGAAGTTCGAAGACCTGCCGATGCCGGCCCAGAATGAAATCCGCCAGGCCCGCGGCGAAACCGAGGATGAGCATCCGCAGAAGACCCGGATGTCGCTGCTGCAGCGCCTGGCCAATGTCGGTCTCGGCCGCCGCGACGAAGAGACCGAGCCGCCGATCGCGGCCCGCGCCTCCGGTCCGTCCATGCCGCCAATGCCGGAACGCAACCCCCAGCGCACGGTGACGCAGCAAATCGCGTCGCATGAGCCAGTATCCGAATACGCCCGGCGGCCCGCGCCGCAGGGATTGGACATTCACGGTCGCCCGGCACCTGTTGCTGCAGTGCCACAGGGTGACGATCATTTGGATATCCCGGCTTTCCTGCGCCGCCAGTCCAACTGAAGTTTGTTACAATTCTGACGACCAAAGAGGTCCCGGCTGCATCAGCCGGGACCTTTGCTTTTGGCTTTTGAAGGGGCCAAAGGCTCCTGCCAAGCGGCTGATATTAAATGATTAATTATGCATTTTGGAGTGAGATGGCAGGACCGAAGGTGCCCTTAACCACGCCGCATTTTGGTTAAGCCTTGGCGTGAATACGGCAGAGATAGGGTAACAATCGGTAAAAAAGCGTGAGTTGGCGCTGTTTGAGGCAGTGACTATGGTCTGCCGTGACTTGGGGATACTGAAGACGAAACGACTGACGTAATCGAGTCATTCGAGTCTTTTAGTAAGTCGGGTAGTGGGCAGTTAAGAATGAAATTTAGCCGGCAAACAACGCTTCAGTCGCAAGCTACTGTGACGGGCGTCGGCGTTCACTCCGGCTTACCCGTTAATCTCACCCTTGGACCTGCACCTGTCGATGCGGGTTTTATTTTTGTCCGCACCGGACTGGACGGTTGCGACCGCGAAGTTCAGGCGTCGGCCGAATCCGTGATCGCCACCGAATTCGCCACCGTGCTGGGCGACCGCGACGGCCCGCTGGTCTCGACCGCCGAGCATGTGCTTGCCGCGCTGCGGGGCATGGGCGTCGATAACGCCATCATCGAAATCGATGGCCCGGAAGTTCCGATCATGGACGGCAGCGCCGCGGCTTTCGTCGCCGCGATCGATCAGGCGGGTATTGTCACGCAGCCGGCGTCGCGCCGCTTCATCCAGGTGCTGAAGACGGTGCAGGTCAGAATCGGCGATTCGTTCGGCGAATTGCGCCCCCATGCGGCCGGCTTCCGCGCCGAGGTCGAAATCGATTTCGCCAATCCGGTGATCGGCCGTCAGAGCTACATGTTCGATCTCAATCCCGAAAGGTTCCGCCGCGAGATTTGCCGCGCCCGCACCTTCGGATGCATGAGCGACGTGGCGCGACTCTGGAGCGCCGGTTTTGCGCTCGGCGCCTCGTTCGAGAATTCGGTGGTGTTCGACGAAACCCGCCTGCTCAATACCGAAGGACTGCGTTACAGCGATGAATGCGCCCGCCACAAGGTTCTCGACGTGATCGGCGATCTCGCTCTGGCCGGTCTGCCGCTGCTCGGCGCCTACCGCTCGGTGCGCGGCGGCCACAAGCTCAATCACGCGGTGCTGACCGCCCTGATGGCCGATCGCAGCGCCTGGCAGGTGATCGAGGCCGAATCGGCCCGCCGTTCGCGCGGTCACGCCGAAGTCGGCAGCGGAATGGTGGGCGGCATGGTCGCCCCGGCCTACGGCCCCGACGTTTCCTGACTTTCGTCTTCGAAATGTCCTGACCGCCGCCTTCGGCGTGTCCTGACACAGAAATCAGACAGCCGCATTGCTGCCATCCTTCGAGACGGTCACTTCGTGATCTCCTCAGGATGAGGTTTAACCTGTTGAAGCACAACAACCTCATGCTGAGGAGCGAGCGACGCGAGCGTCTCGAAGCATGGGCAGCAAGCGACTCACGTAAGTCTGATGCCCCGTTTTCCGCAGTAACCATGATCGGCCGCAATCCGGTCCGACCGCCTTAATCCGGGCGAAATGCCTGCGTATTCGGTTGGTTAACGGACTTTTTTCAGCTAAATAGGCCCGCGGTTGCGCGACAAGGCGCTACGGGCACGGCGATCATTGCGTTCCATGACCACGCTCATGGCGTGGCGGGCACCGCATCACAGGCGTCAGGTCTTATTTCTATGTCGGCACAGCGTATGACGGCTCGTTCGGACCTCACTCGCCTTGGGCGGCACCTTGGGCGGCAGCTGCGGCTGGCCGCGGGTCTGGTGGCGCTGGCGATTCCCCTGAGCGGATGCGGCACCGGCTCGATGTGGGACAAGTTCCTGGCGAAGGACGATACCTTCAACGAAGAGCCCGCCGACAAGCTCTACAATGAGGGCTTGTACCTCATGAACCAGCGCAAGGATCCGAAGGCGGCGTCGAAGAAGTTCGAGGAAGTCGACCGCCAGCATCCGTATTCCGACTGGGCGCGCAAATCGCTGCTGATGTCGGCCTATGCGTTCTACAATTCGGGCGATTACGACAGCTGCATCGGCGCTGCGACCCGTTACGTCACCCTGCATCCCGGCAGTTCCGACGCTGCCTACGCGCAATATCTGATCGCGGCCTCGCATTACGACCAGATTCCGGACATTTCCCGCGACCAGGGCCGCACCGAGAAGGCCATCGCCGCGCTCGAGGAAGTGATTCGCAAATATCCGACGTCGGAATACGCCAACAGCGCCAAGGCCAAGCTCGAGGGCGCGCGGGACCAGCTGGCCGGCAAGGAAATGACGGTCGGCCGCTACTACATGGAAAAGCGCGACTACACCGCCGCGATCAACCGTTTCAAGACCGTCGTGACCCAGTACCAGACCACGCGGCATGTCGAGGAAGCGCTGGCGCGGCTGACCGAGGCCTATATGACGATCGGCATCGTCGGCGAGGCGCAAACCGCCGCCGCCGTGCTTGGGCACAATTTTCCTGATAGCCGCTGGTACAAGGACGCCTATAATCTTGTAAAGTCCGGCGGTCTCGAGCCGAGCGAGAACAAGGGCTCCTATATCTCCAGGGCCTTCAAGAAACTGGGTCTCGGCTAGGAATTTACCTCACATGCTGGCGCGTCTGTCGATCCGTGACATCGTCCTGATCGAACGGCTCGATATCGAGTTTTCCCGTGGCCTCGCGGTGCTGACCGGCGAAACCGGCGCGGGCAAATCCATC
>JAYSPJ010000622.1:0-3683 GCA_043722155.1 Bradyrhizobium sp. | reverse complement strand
CAATAACTCGGTAGCGAGTATCTCTATTTGAGCTAGATCATTTTTTGCCCAGCGGTAATCAATCTCAATGTTTTTTCCTTCCGCCCATCCAAGAGTTTGTAAGGACTTCGTCAAGAGCTCGATCATTTGATCGTTGTTGCGGCTTTTTGCGCTACCAAATAGGACACCAATCCGACGAACGGGATTTTGTGGCTGCGCCCTCGCCACGACAGGCCATGCGGCCGCACCACCCACCAGACCGATGAACTCGCGCCGCTTCATTCGATTACCTCGTCGGCGCGGGCGAGCAACGACGGCGGTACACTGAGGCCGAGCGCTTTCGCGGTCTTGAGGTTGATCACCAGTTCGAACTTTTCCGGGGCTTGAACGGGCAGCTCGCTCGGCTTGGTGCCCTTGAGGATGCGATCGGCATAGATCGCCGCCCGCCGGAAAATTTCGAGTTGGTCAGTTCCATAGGAGAGCAAGCCACCGCTTTCAGCATAGAACCGAAACGGATAGACCGCAGGCAGCCGGTAGCGGGCCGCCAGCGATGTGATTTCCAAACGACGTCCGGCCATGTAGGCGTCCGGTATCAAGACAAGTCCACCGTTGGGCGTACGTGCGTGTTTGGCGATGGCCGCTTCGAGATCGGACACGTCGCGAATGAAGATGCTGTTTGCATCAATCCCAAAGAGCGCAGCGGCGGCTTTCAGGGAGCTCAAGTAGTATTCGGCAGTGGATGTTGCCGCGTTGTGTGGGAGAAGGACCCGAGCGACGTCTGGCGCGACTTCCCTGAGCTGTTCAAGCCACTTGGCGCCGAAGGTCGGCTCGCTGAGGACGAAACCAGTAGCGTTCCCGCCCGGCCGTGGAAAGCTTTGAACGAAGCCGCTGCCAACCGGATCGGCAACGGCTGTGAAAATGATTGGGATGGTGCGCGTTTGCTGAAGCAGTGCGCCGGTAGCGTCGGTGTTTTGCGCGAGAATTAAGTCGGGCTGCAGCGCGACAAGTTCCTTCGCGTATTGCTGATGCGTCTCGGCGGCGTTGGATGCCACATAGCGCGTGTCTATCGCGATGTCGGCCCACCCGAGCTTTTGGAGCTCTCCCCGGAATGCGGCGAGGCGAGACTGTGCTTGACGATCGCTCTCGGCCAACGCGAACAGCACGCCGATCCGTCGTGTCCTGCCCGACTGTTGTGCCCGCGCAATCGTCGGCCACGCCGCCGCGCTACCGACAAGACCAATAAATTCCCGCCGCCTCATGCTTGGCCCTCGCTCACAAGGCGATACCTTATCGGCTCAAACGATCAGCCGATAGGGCTGACCCACTTTCGCCAAGATCTCGCGGATGTCTCTTGTGGGTCAAACTGAGACCTCAGACCGCCGGTGCGGCAGGTCGGCTCTACCCTCAGGAGCGGACATCGTCGGAGCACACGCTCTGGTCCGTTCAGTGCCCGGAGCGGACCTGGAAGCATCTACCTCGTCCCCGAACGGGATACCGGAATATATTGCGTTAACTCGAGCATTCCCTGTGTGTCCAGTCGGACGTGCGTCGTACGCCGAAGCAAGCAGGCCAAGCACACTTTCCCAAGGAACGGGGCGGCACTACAGCCGCTTTTACCGGGAAGTTAGGCCCGGGCTATCTGCTTCCAGCGAACCGAAAGCTCCGGCCTGCGCGCAGTGCACCTAGAATGGGTTGTCGGTAATATACTTACGTGTGTAGGGCGGCACGGTTTCGGGCTTCAACTGCCCGCCGGCAAGCAGTGCATTCCAGAACGTATAGTCGGCCTGATGTACGATCATGCATTCCAAGCTTCTGACGAGCAGCTCCCCTTCCCCCGAATGTGCCATGGCGATGTGCGTAACCTCCTCCCGCAGCCCAACCGTCAGGCAAATGTGAGCCCCGAACGCCGGATGCCGGATCGAGGGCCGCCCGGTCTGTTTCTGAATCTGCTTCCACCGCTTTCGATTTATCGGATCAAACTCCCACGCCTTACCGACGTCGTGTACCAGCCCCCCTGCCACGATCACGTCCATGTCGATGGCGAGTTCGGGATAAGCGGTCCCCATTTCGTTAGCGATACCGACTGCAAGTCGTGTCACCCCACGCAAGTGGTCAGTCTGATCGCCGCGCTTGGCCTGATTGTAATCCGGGTTTCCTGCCGGCGGAATCTCTCTGATGGACTTGAAGCTCGAATGGGTGAGCGCAAACGCCCAGGCCTCGACGACCTTTCTTCGCAACGCCGAGTCAGTGATTAGAGCGATCTCCGGCAACTCCTCACAGACTTGCTTTCTCAAAGCGTCAGTGATTACGCGAGGGTTCAGGTACGGGCTCTCAGTTGCGGGTTTCTTCGGCATGACCTCTTCCTCTTCGATCTAGCAAACGAATATTAAACGCTAGATCGGACGGTTGAGAAACCAACAAAATCAATAGCAGCTCAACTGTTGGCCAGTCGAGCGCATGGCCCGGGCCAACCATCCACCTTTCCAGATTAGTACTGGCCAGCTTGCAGAACGCGACCGTTCGACCGTACCGATCGACAAGGTGGAGCAAAGCTGTATCGTTGATCGAGCAGCCCCCGCAACCAGCTAAACAGACACGCGGCACGTCCGCTCAGGTCATTAGCGTCGATTCCGCAGTGCACCCAAAGAGTCCGGTTCACCCCCGATAACAGACATGCAGCGACAACTGCGGCATGTTCGGTTGGTGCCAGATGCAGGATCAGCGACATGAAGGACCCCGGCCTTCGCTCCCACGGCAACACCTTCGGCTTCTTGACCTTCATCTTCGTCAGTTCATCAGCCATCGCTCTGTTCGACGTGTGCCCGTAGAAATTCTCCAGCATCTTGACGGAAGTGCCCATATCACGAGCCAGGACGTAGTGGTTGACGCCTTCTTGTAACCGGAAGGTCGCATAGGTGTGGCGCAGCGAATAGATCGTTCGCTCGGTCAACCTCGACGTTCAGGCCGCCTTTAAAGGCCAGGATGCCGATGAACTCGAAGTTCCGCCAGATCGGCTCGATTTCCTGGAAGCCAACCTGCCGCAACGCCTGCCTCAGCTCGGCTTCGGTCCAGAGCGTCATCAGTCCGCGAAGGCTGCGCTCCTTGTCCAGAAGTTCCTTCTCGCTGAATCCCTGCTCCAGTTTGTAGTCGTAGTATGGAAACGCCAGAGCGTCCTGCATTCGTCCCGTTTCGGCAAGGGTCTTTTCCGCGATGATCAGTGCACCACCGTCGACCATACCGTCGTAGATCCGTTGCAACAACGGAATCTTGTCCGGAGGCCGAATGAACTGGATCGTGAACAGGCTGTAGGCGAGGGACACGTTCTTAAAGCCCTGGTAGGACCGGGCGTCGCAGACCTCAAAACCAACGTTTGCAGTCTCCAGCCGCCCCCAGTGATCGCTGAAGTCCGGCACGCAGTCGAGGCCAAGATAGTTGACGTCGGGACGCGCCGCTTTGTTGCTTTCTTGGATCGATGCCAGCAGGTGCCCGGTCGAGCAGCCGACGTCTACGACGGTCATGCCAGTTTGCACGAAACGACGAGACAGTCGAACACAGGTGCGGACGAGTTCACGGTAGCCGGGAATCGACCTACTGATGTGGTCATCGAAGTCTTTGGCGTGGTCTTGGAATGAAAAATCAACGACGTTCATGGGTCTTCTCCTTGTAGGGTTGCAGAACCTTCTCGTAAACGCTCTCGGCGATGG
>JAYSPJ010000621.1:0-2010 GCA_043722155.1 Bradyrhizobium sp. | reverse complement strand
AAAGCTTATCAAAACATTTGCACCCGAGCAGTGCGCTAACTACTTTCGACATGCCGGATACGCGTAGTGACCCATTTCAAGTGGAAACCGCTCTAGTGATTACCGCGGGCCAGTGGGCGGTCGACCCTGCCGCTGGTGCCTCTGCGTTACGCGCAAAAGAGCTGACAAGCTCACTCGCCTCACGATAGATGAACCGACTTGTCTTAAATTTAACCTGTTCCATTTGATCGAAACAACATACGGTAGGTTCACACGGCAAAAAGGCCAATCATTTTTTAGGTAGTCATCCCAGAAGACATACGGTCGATCTGGTCGCGCGAGGTTCAATAACCGCGCGTAAGCGGCCCTCGAAAATACTCGAATTGCAGTTTTGTCGCGCCCGGCATGTGCCGGGCGACGGGAGGCGAATGTTGTTCAGGTCCATTTCGCGGCTTTTGCCGCTGCTGCTGTTTTGCCAACTGCTTCCAGGCCGCGTGGACGCCCAGCAACCCAACCGCCCGCCGATCCTGGGCCTGGGAGACGCGGTCGTTACCGGATTTTCGGAGACCATCGCTCCCGACCCGGGCAAGCCGCGGCCCGCGAACAAATCCGCCATGGATCTCACATTCATCAATCCCGACGCACCTTCCGCCCGCGTCGTGAGCGTCGGCCGGCCCGGATATGCCTGGGATGGACGGCTGTTCCAGGCACCCAAGACGTTCGACGTGTTCGCGAAGGACACCGGTCAGCTGTTCGGCGTGGCGCTCGACGACCAACCTGCGCCCAACATCTACCTCGCCGCCACCTCGGCGTTCGGCCTCAATCTGGTTGGCCGCCGCGCGGACGGATTGCCTGAGCGCAGGAAGATCGGCGGTCCAGGCACGGGATGGATGAAGGGACAGTTCGGGCTCGACCTGCAGGGCGATCCCGGCAGCATCTACAAGGTCGACGGCGCCACCGGCGCAGTGACCCTGTTTGCCAAGGTCATGCTCGACGGCGTGCCCAATCCGGGTCCAGCGCTGGGCAACCTGGCCTACGATGCCGCGCGCAAGCAACTGTTCGCGTCAGACCTCTACACCGGAATGATTCATCGCTTCGCCGTCGCCGACGGCAGCGAACCCGGCGCGCCCTACGACCACGGCGTGACCGGCCGCGGCGCGGCCAACCTGCCGCCGATGCCGTTCAATCCCGCCAACCGGCCCAACATCGCGAACAATAAGTTCAACGCCGAGAATCCGGACAGCTGGGGGTTCGCTCCGCCGGAACGCCGGGTATGGGGTCTCGCGGTTCAGGCGGAACGGTTGTTCTACTCGGTCCGGAATGGCGCCGCGGCGGAAGCGCCGCAAATCTGGTCGGTCGGCATTGCGCGGGATGGCAGCCTTGCTCCCGATGCGCGTCTCGAGGTCGAAGTTACGCCACAGCCCGGTCCATACCCGGTGTCGGACATCGCATTTTCGCAAAGAGGCGCCATGATCCTGGCGCAGCGCGCCCCGATCGCCGCCAGCTACGACTACTCCCTATTCACCAAGCCGGCCGAGCCACGCCTGCTGCGCTACTGGCTGAAAGACCTAAACGATCCGCCGACGCCGGGGCTCTGGAAGCCGATGCCGGAGGAATACGCCGTCGGCTTCGCCGGCAGCTACCGCAACACCGATGGCGGGGTCGCGCTCGGTTACGGCTATCGCCAGGACGGAACACTCGACGGCGCCTCGTGCGAAGCCACGCTTTGGACCACGGGACAAAACCTCCGCAACAACCCGGCGATGCGCAGCCAGCTCGAACCCGGTGGACCGCTGCTGGTGAACGGACTGCAAGGCAGCCCCCCGGACATGGTGCGCGGCGCCAACGAACCACCCGCGATCAGCTACTTCGTCGATTACGACGACAAGTTCGAAGATCCGCGCGCCAGCGGGCATATCGGCAGCGTGCGGATTCTCGCGCAGCCCTGCGCCGGTAGCGTTGCCGGCAATACGTCTAGCCCGCCTTACGTCAGCGGTGGCGGCGGTGGTCCGCCACCACCTCCGCCACCGC
>JAYSPJ010000620.1:0-12070 GCA_043722155.1 Bradyrhizobium sp. | reverse complement strand
CCCGTCGCATCTGGCTTGTTGGATTCGTAGTGCAGGATCCAGCCGCCGCCTTGACGATGAACGAGATGACCGTGCTCATCCTCTTCGTTGGGTCGCGATCGCGTGATCCGGCATGCCTCGCGATGCACACGCCAGAGCGCTGGATCGATCTTATCGTTGGCGTCGAGCGGAGCGATAATGACATAGGCGACGCCGGCATCGCCGTCGGGGTGACCGGGTTCGCGCGCGAGCTCGATCCGGATCTGCCGGAACTGCGCCGGCAGGGAAGCATTCAGGATCGGTTTGGGATGTGAGTTAGGCATTTCGGTATTGCTCCTTTTTGATGGGCTTGCGGCTGATCCCGGCCGCGCAATTATTTTTGCTCTGCGGCGGCAGCTGGCGCGGGGGATGCTGCCGGCTTTTTCAGGCTCTTGATGATAATGGTCATCAGCGGCACGATCAGCAGCGGCAGGATTCCATTGAGCGGATGATGGATCATTCCAGACACCTGCGACTGCAGCGCTCTCGCTTCAAGCTGCAGCGCATCGACCGAGGATCCGTGGATTTCGTTGGCGAGCTCCAGCTCACGGCCAGACGGGGGTCTTCCTGCGATGACGAACAGGATGGCGGCAATTAGGAAGTTGACTCCGCCGAGAATGGCCGCCGCGGAAATCGCGCTCCAGAGCTGCACCAGCGCGAAATAGGCCGACAGCTCCAGCATTAACAAGCCAAATGCGGCGATCAACGCCGCAAATGCCCGCAGTCCGAGGCCAACCAGCATATGCCGCATCCGGATATCGGCGATAATCCTGTCGGTGCGCCAGAGCACGCGCAGGTTCTTCACGACGTTCTCCGTGTTCACGTTAGTGCCTCCTCAGCATGAAACCGATGACGACGCCGAGCGCGAATGCGGAAGCGAGCGACGTGATCGGACGATCCGATATGAGATTCTCGACGTGATCTTCCTGCGCGCTCAGGGTCTCGCCGAGTTCATTCAGCGCTGCCTTGATCTGATCGGCGAGGGCTTCGGCGCCGTTCCTGGAAGCGTCGAAGATTCCTTCCCCCGTTGTATTCAGCACACGCGATACGTCGCCCCTGAGCGCTTGCAGTTCGTCTCTTAACTCGCTCGAATCGAACATCGGTCTTGCCTTGGTTGTGTTATCCAGCTGAAATTCTATGTGAACCGGCGGCGCAGCTATTGATTTGCGTCAACAGCGCAATATCGGCTATCGCGGTCTTGAGGCAGGTCAAGTTGCCCGCCGCGTCAGGCCCTAGGGTTTAACAGCCTCAGGAAACGAGCTTTTCTCATGGAAGAGGAACAAGGATCTTGGCGACTCCACCCCTGTTAACGGCCACCCCGTCGGGCGACGCGCTGGAGTTGCGTCCAGCCGGATCCTGGACCGCGGCCAATGTAACGAGCCTTGAGGCCCTCTCCGACTCCGTAATGGCCCAGCTTGACCAGTCGAAGACCGTCAAGGTGGATATGGCCGGCGTGCGTGAACTCGACACGCTAGGGGCTTGGCTGCTCGAGAAAATGGCGCGGCGCGCGACATCGGCGGGTCATCAGGCCGATGTGGTCGGTGTCGCCGACAACTATGCCGGGTTAATCGAGGAGGTCCGTCAGGTCAATCGCCGCAATCCGGCGCCGGCGGCGACGCTGAATCCCGTCGTGGCCAAAGTGAACGATATCGGGCGTTCCGCCGTCAGTGCGATGGACGACGTGACGGTGTTCCTGCAGATGCTGGGTTCGCTGTTTATGGCCCTCGTGGGCGTGCTGCGCAGGCCGCGATCGCTGCGGCTGACATCTTTAGTCTATCAGCTCTACCGGGTCGGCTGGCAAGCGATACCGATCGTCGTGCTGATCACCTTTCTGATCGGCGCGATCATCGCGCAGCAGGGCTTCTTTCATTTCCGCAAGTTCGGCGCCGATTCTTACGTCGTCGACATGGTCGGCATTCTGGTGCTGCGCGAGCTTGGCGTACTGATCGTCGCCATCATGGTCGCTGGCCGCTCCGGAAGCGCCTACACCGCCGAGCTTGGCTCGATGAAAATGCGCGAGGAGATCGACGCCCTGTCGACCATGGGTCTTGACCCGGTAGAAGTGCTGATCCTGCCGCGCGTCATCGCGCTGGTTCTGGCGCTGCCGATCCTCAGCTTCATTGGATCGATGGCGGCGCTCTATGGCGGCGGTCTGGTGGCACAGTTCTATGGCGGCATGGGGCCACCGGTCTACATTGCGCGCCTGCACGAAGCTGTCTCCGTCACTCACTTCGAGGTTGGCATTCTCAAGGCGCCGTTCATGGCGCTGGTGATCGGTATCGTCGCCTGCAGCGAAGGCTTGCGGGTGAAGGGAAGCGCCGAATCGCTCGGCAAGCAGACCACCACCTCGGTAGTGAAGTCGATCTTTCTGGTGATCGTGCTCGATGGGCTGTTTGCGGTCTTCTTTGCATCGATCGGAATGTAGCGATGCAGGAGGCGCCGCAGTTTGCGATTCGCGTAAATGACCTCGTGGTCGGCTTCGGCAAGACTGTGGTGATCGACCATCTGTCGCTGGACGTCCGCAGGGGCGAGATCCTCGGCCTGGTCGGCGCCTCCGGCGGCGGCAAGTCGGTCTTGATGCGAACTATCATTGGCCTCATTCCGCGGCGGAGCGGAGAGATCGAGGTGATGGGCTCCATGATCGGCGGCGCCGACGAGCATACTACCCAGGCCGCTGCCGGAAGATGGGGCATCTTGTTCCAGCAGGGTGCACTGTTTTCCTCGCTCACGGTGCGACAGAACATCCAGTTTCCCTTACGTGAAAATCTGGTGTTGTCGCAGGCGCTGATGGACGAGATCGCCACCGCCAAGCTCGAAATGGTCGGGCTGACGCCGGAGGATGGCGACAAGTTTCCTGCCGAATTGTCGGGCGGCATGACCAAGCGCGTGGCGCTGGCCCGGGCGCTCGTGCTCGATCCGGCGATTGTGTTTCTCGATGAGCCTACCTCCGGTCTCGATCCGATTGCGGCAGGCGATTTCGACGCCCTGATCAAGACATTGCAAAAAACCCTGGGGCTGACGGTTTTCATGGTCACCCACGATCTCGCCAGCCTGAATACCGTCTGCGATCGCGTGGCGGCGCTGGCGGACGGCAAGATCGTCGCCATCGGTCCGATGCGCGAGCTGCTTCAATCCGGGCATCCCTGGGTGCGGGCCTATTTTCACGGCAAGCGTTCCCAGATGCTGCAACCCAAGGCGAGTTAAGAAATATGGAAACCCGCGCTCCTTTCCTAGTTGTCGGTGCCTTCGTATTGGCGGCGATCGTCGCCGTGTTCGGCTTCGTCTACTGGCTTCACAATTCGGGCGGACTCGGTCCGCGCGCGACCTATCATGTCCAGTTCGATGGCTCGGTGCCGGGGCTGCTGGTGGGCGCCGGGGTGCTGTTCAACGGCATCCGGGTCGGCGAGGTCACGGATCTCGGTCTCGCGCCGGACAATCCGCGCCGCGTCAATGCGACGATCTCGGTCGCCTCGACGACGCCGGTACGCTCCGACACCAAGGTCGGCCTGGAGTTCCAAGGCCTGACCGGCGTTCCCGTCATTGCGCTGGAAGGGGGGGCGCTGCTGGCGAATTCCGGTGCGGTACCGACTCTCATTGCCGAATCCGGCGCCGGACAGAGCATGACCCAGGCCGCCCGCGACGCATTGCGCAAGGTGGATTCCGTGTTGAGTGAAAATTCCGAGCCACTGAAGAAGACTATAGCCAATCTGCAGACCTTCACGGACGGGTTGGCGCGCAACACCGGCAAGCTCGACAGCATCATCGTCGGGCTGGAAAAGCTTACCGGGGGTGGCACGCCTGTGCAAAAGATCACCTACGATTTACGCGCGCCGCAGAATCTCGGACCGGCGGGCAAGACTCTTACGGGCCAGTTGACGATTCCGGAGCCCACCGCGGTGGCGATGCTGGAGACCCAGCGCATGCTGTTCTCGCCGGCCAAGGATTATCCGGGATTTGCGGATGTCCTCTGGGCCGACAGCATTCCAAAACTCTTGCAGGCCAGAATGATCGAGAGCTTCGAGAATTATGATATCGCGCATGCGCCGTTGCGTACGGCGGATATCGGACAAGCGGACTACCAGCTTCTGATCGATGTCAGGCGCTTTCGGGTTGCGGTGGATGCTGGGCCCGCGGCCGAAATCGGATTGTCGGCACGGATCGTCGACAAGAGTGGAAAAGTCATCGCATCGCGCCTGTTTGAAGAAGGCCAGAAGTTCGACAAGCTCGAGCCGCAGGCAGCCGTCACTGCCTTCGGCGATGCGTTCGGTCGAATTGCGAAGGATATGATCACCTGGACCGTGCAGGCGCTGTAGGCGCCGGAAAGGCCAGCGGCGCTCTGGGCGACGGCGCTATTCCAGCGTCTTCAGAAATGACAGCAGATCATGAATCTGGTCAGGCTCAAGCCGGAATTCCGGCATGGTCGGATGGCCGGTGACAATGCCCTCGGCAAGCGCTTCGGCGAGGGTCTCGATCGGATACCGTTTGTGCAATGTGCGGAATGGCGGCGCAATCTTGAGCGGGCTGGGAGTGGCCCGGTCGATCGAATGGCAGCGGGCGCAATTGATCAGCGCGAACGTCTTGCCTCGCTGCTCGGCGGGCGATGCGGCCAGCGCCGGTGCCGTCAGCATCAGTATCACCAGGGTTTGGCGCAGGAAGGCAAATCGTAGCATTGCAGGCCGATCTTTTCTATGGCGGACATGCCTTGATAGGGCGGCGAAGCCGGTGGTCCTTGATCTGCATCAACCGGTAAATACGCGATCCGTTAAGATGCGATCGATCCGCAGGCTGGCCATACTGTTGCAGCCCGCCCCATTTTGGAGTGGTGCATGAAGATTTCCATGGTTGCAGGTGAGCCGAATGGACAGCCCTGTGCCGATTGCGCGATACGTCGGTTCAGCGTCTGCGCCGCGCTCGACAAGGCCGAACTGCGGGAACTGGAGCATCTGGGTCGCCATATCCATTTCGTATCCTGCGAGACCGTGTTCGCGCAGGAGGAGATGACGACGTCATTCTACAGTCTGCTTGAGGGCGTCATGCGCCTCTACAAGCTGCTGCCCGATGGCCGCCGGCAGATCGTGGGCTTTGCCTTGCCCGGCGATTTCCTGGGAATGGCGACATCCGCGCGCCATAGCTTTTCGGCGGATGCGATCGGAGCGGTCGCCGTTTGCCGATTCCCAAGGACGTCATTTGCACACTTCATCGAAGACAAGCCGCACCTCCTGCGCCGCATCAATGACTTGGCGGTTCGCGAACTCAGCCAGGCCCAGGACCATATGGTGCTGCTCGGCCGTCGTTCGGCGGAAGAGAAAGTCGCGACTTTCCTGATCGGCTGGCGCGATCGGCTGGTTCAGCTCAACGGCCCGTCAAAGACGGTGGCGTTGCCGATGAGCCGCCAGGACATCGCGGATTTCCTCGGCCTGACCATCGAAACGGTCAGTCGCACCTTCACCAAACTGGAACGCGACGGTGTGATCGGAATCCTGCCCGGAAGTGTTTTCCTGCTGGATCCGGCGCGCGCCGAGGCCATGGCAGCAGCCTGATAGCGATGGTTCGTGCGATTTGATCCGCATCAACGTCCGATGTTCCTGATTCAAGATAATGGATTGGATCTTAACGGAGGCCGTCATGCCTTTCGATACAAGGCTGGTGACTGCAGCGGTACTGTCGGTGTTTGCGGCGTTCGCCGCTGTGCTGATCTGGGGCGATTTTCAAACGCGGCCGGCGCGGCAAAAGGCCCATACGATTTCTCAACGGCGTCGAAGTTCTTGAGTAGGCTCACCGCCGCAGCGGATGAGCCGCCCCCGCCCCGCCGCTTGCCGCGATGAGTGCCTGACGGGCAGGGCGGGTCGCTGGTCCCGCCCGGCGGGTGTCGGCTGGGCGCGACCGCGTGCCTCGCCGGCTCATTGCCAATCCCCGGGCCAGAGTGCAATCATCCTCCCAAAGGATTGCGGCCGGTTGTCCGGAAAACGCCATCCTGTTGTCATGGGGGAAATTGGCATGCGTTCGCTTCGTTCGCTGGTTCCGGCGCTTGCGCTCCTCGTGAGCAGCCATGCAGTCGCGCAAACGACCTATCCAGACCGGCCTATCAAGATGATCGTGCCCCTGGCGGCGGCGAGCGCGGTCGATGTCGCGGCAAGGATCGTAACCCAGAAGATGGCCGACAATATGGGCCAGCAATTCGTGATTCTGAATCAACCTGGCGCCTCCGGGCTGATCGGCGCCGAGGCGGTCGCCAGAGCCGAGCCGGACGGTTACACGATCGGTGGATTCAACGACAGCATCATGACCATGGTGCCCAACCTGCAGCCCAAGATGCGTTGGGACATCCTGAAGGATTTTGAGCCGGTGTCGCTGGTCGCCACGGTGGAGTGGGGACTGATCGCCAACAACAAGACCAGCTACGGGACCGCCGCGGATCTGATCGCCGCGGCGAAGGCTTCCCCAGGCAAGATCGACTATGGCTCGGGCGGTTCGGGCAGCCCCCAGCATCTGGCGATGGCGATGTTCGCCTCAGCCGCCGGGATATCGCTGACGCACGTGCCGTACAAGGGCGCAACGCAGGCTGCAACCGATGTCGCCGCCGGCCAGATTCCCGTCGGCTTCCAGGGTCTCGGCACGGTTGCGGCGCTGGTGCGCGGCGGTCAGCTCAGACTGATCGGGGTGACCACCGAGAAGAGGTTGCCGCAATTCCCTGATGTGCCGACCGTTTCGGAATCCGGCCTGCCCGGATTCTTCTTCAATTCCTGGTTTGCGATTCTGGCGCCCGCAGGGACACCCAGGGAAATCGTCGCGCGGCTGAACGCTGAAGTGCTGAAGGCCGTCGGCGATCCCGAGATTCGCCGCAAGCTCGAGGAACTGGGTTTTGCGGTGCGCGGCAGTTCGGCCGAGGAGCTGCGCGTCGTGACGCGCGATCAACTCGCCAAATATGCGCGCGTGATTAAAGCGATGGGGATCGCCAATGAATAAGACCGCTGACTGATCAGCAGCCGGCGGTCTGTCCTGGATTCTCTCAGTAGTAATTGTGCCGGCGGCCGTCGCGGCTGCGATAAAACTGCGGGCCTTGCGCACAGGGGCTGGGGCTCCAGGCAAATGAATCGCGAATCTCCTTTTTGCGTTGATAGTCGCCGCTATAGGGATTGTCCGGTCCCTTGTTCTGGCAATTCGCGTTCGGATAGAAGTGTGCGCAATAGCCGGGGTTATAGATAGATAACCTCCTGCGCTGTCACCGGGGTTGCCGATATCGCCGACAGCAGTGCCGCAGCTCCCAATAATGCAAACTTCCTCATGTGTGTTCTTCTTGATTGGACATAAACCGGCGCGCTCTGTCGTACGCTCCAGGCCCGCGCGCGCCTTGACGTTCGTTGGCGGAGCCTCAGCAGTTAGTGAGGGGCTGCCTGGAAAGGTTCACGGTGAGGATCTCCCGGCCGTGGCATCCTCTGGATGTGCGTGCCACAATCCACTACCACAGGCGCTGCTGCATTGCGCTCAAATGGTCATCCAATCATTCTCATCCCTAGAACTCCCATCCGACGCTTTGGCTGCTCCGCCTTCGTCATCCGCAATAGACGGCTGTAATTGCTTGTTCCGCCATGATCTTTCGCTAATCTAAATCCGGGCGGACGGAGGAGCTGAGGGTGCTTTGTCAGGTTTGTCAGTCGACCCTGAAATCCGGCGACCTGTATTGCTCGTCTTGCGGCGCGGTCGTCCCCGAACCTCCACTGCAGCTCTCCGAAGTTCGTGGCCGCATCGCCGGCGAGCGGAAATATCTCACGGTCCTCTGTGCCGATCTGCAGCGCTCCACCGATTTGATCTCGGAACTGGACCCCGAGGCAGCGATTTCCCGGCTCGAGCCGGCGCTGGTTGCGATGCGTACCGCCGTTCGCCGCAACCGCGGGATCGTCAGCAAGGAAGGCGGTGACGGCCTGATCGCGCTTTTTGGTGCCCCGAATGCCGATGACAATCACGCCGTCATGGCCTGTCATGCGGCGGTCGAACTGGTTCGCCGGGTCAAGCTCTTGAACGACCCGGCGCTTCAGGTCCGGGTCGGGGTTCACTCCGGCTATGTCGTCGCCCACGTCATCGAAGCCGACTTCTCCTCGATCTATGAAGCGGGCGGTCCTGCGGTCCACTTAGTCAAGCGGCTCGAGAATGCCGCGCAAGCCGGACAAATCCTGGTGTCGGAATCCTGCCAGAGCCTGGCCGCTGGCCTGGTGATTTTCAATGCGTTGGCTCCGAGGCGGCTGGAAGGATTTTCCGCGCTTGTTCCCTGCTACGAACTCGCCGAAATCAGCGGGCTTACCCGCTGGCGCGCCCGCTCGACCAAGGGGCTTTCGTCATTTGTCGGACGCGTCGAAGAGATTTCCCTGCTCGAGCGGGCGGCACGGGAGGCCGGTTCATCCGGACAGATCGTCGCGCTGGTGGGTACGGCCGGAATCGGAAAATCCCGCATGGCCCACGAATTTGTCGGTGCGTTGCGGGAGAAGAACTGGCAGGTGCTGGAGGCGGAAGGCAACCCGCTGGAGCAGGCGGTGCCGTATGCGTTGCTGAAGAAGCTGCTGCAGAGCACACTGCAGGTGGGCAATATCGCGCTGGCCGAGCAATCCGATCTGTCCAAGGGGCCGCCGCCTGCGCATTCCGATCTGTGGCCGGCGGCGCTTTGTTCGGTTCTCGATCAGCCCGTCAGGGATGCCCGCTGGTACGATCTCGAACCCCTGTTGCGACGCCGCGCGATCATCGATGCCGTCCGCCATTCGGTCGGCAAGGTCGTTGCGACGCGGCCGACCATCCTGCTTCTCGAGGACCTTCACTGGGTCGACGGCCAAAGCGAAACCGCGGTCGAAGCGCTGATGTCGCTGACGGCCGGCCATCCGCTGCTGGTGCTGCTGACATGGCGGACGGAAGATACGCCGGGATGGTTGGCCCGGCTGGACGTGCACCGGATCTGGCTGCGGTCGCTCGATATCTCCTCGGCAAATGCCCTGCTTGGCGATCTGCTCGGCGCGGGGCCGGATCTCGACGTGCTCAAGGCTCGCATTCTTCGTCATACCGGCCAGATTCCGCTTTTCATCGAGGAAGTTGCGCGGCAACTCCTCAATCGTGGCGTCCTCGACGCCGACGCCGGCCGGTTTGCCGCCAAAACCCCCTGGGAAGCGCTGGAAATTCCTCCCACCGTGCAGGGGGTCATTGCGTCCCGCATCGATCGCCTGCCGAAGGAGGACAAGGCTCTCCTCCAGCTCGCTTCCGTTGTCGGACCGCGCATCCCGCCCCCCTTGCTATCGGCCGTGACCGGCATGCCCGCAGCCGAGTTGCAGAGCCGTCTTTGGTCGCTGGAAATTCTGGATTTTCTGGTCGAGTCGCGGTGGCTGGCAGCCCCCGAATACGAATTCGCGCACGATCTCATTCGCGAGGTTGCCTGCGATTCGATCCTTCGCCCGCAGCGCGAAGAACTGCACCGCCGGATTTTGGCGGCGCTGGAGGCAAATACTCTGGGTCACCAGGAGGAGGTCGCCGAGGCATTGTGCCACCATGCGGTCAAAGCGCAGGACTGGGCGAAAGCGGATCAATACGGATACATGGCGGCGAAGAAGGCCTTGGCAAGATCCGCATTCCGCGATGCAACCGAATATTTCCAGATCGCGATGGACGCGGTCGACAAGCAACCGGCTTCGACGGCGCGTGAGCAGCGGGCGATTGACTTGCGCATCGAGGCCCGGATGGCGTTTTCGCCATTTGGAAAGACGGCGGAATGGCTTGATCTATGTCACGATGCGGAAGCGCGCTCCGAGAAGATCGGAGATAAGTCGAGACGGCTCGCTTCGACCGCCGTAAGGGCAGCCGCGCTGAATTTTTATGGAACGCCCTATGAGGCCATCACTGCGGCGGAGGAGGCCGTTGCTCTCGCCAACCGGTTGGCAGACGCGACTTGGCTGGGCTTCGCTGAGTACGGCCTCGGTCAGGCCTATTTCATCGCTGGCCGTTATCGGGATGCGGTACAGGCTTTGAGTCGGGCAAGTGCGCGATTTGCAGCGGAGCCCGGAAATGTCCCGCCAGGGACGACGGGATCGAGTCTTCTTGTCCTTTCGTATATGATGAAGGCGATCGTCCATGCGTCGCTGGGCGAGTTCGAAGAATCCGAGGATTGCTCCACGAGGGCAGGTGATCTCGCCGGAGAAAGCGGGCTGTCGTATGATATGATTGCGGCTGGCTATGGCCGCGGCCTGTCGCAGCTGATTCTTGGTAACCTTGAGGAAGCGGAAGGCGCCCTCGATGAAGCCGCTTTCCTTTCGCGCGAGAATGAAGTCCGGCTATTTTTGCCCCTTGTGCTGTGCGGACTTGGAAACCTCCATCTGCAGCGCGGGCGCGCGGCGGAAGCGAGAGACATCCTGCTTGAAGCAAAGGACGAGGCCGAAGCACTTGGTCATTCGTCCAGTGGCTTGCTGGCGTCGACTTATCTGGCGTCCGCCTATGCGCAACTCGGGGATATTCCCAAAGGGCTGGAAGTCGCGCGTGCCTGCCAGGCGGGGGCGAAGCAGAAGGGCTATCAGGGGATTGAAGCCTTGGCCGTCTTTGCCGAGGCCGGTGTTTTGTCGCTTCAAGGTGCCTCCGCTGCGGCGGGCGCAATCACTCAATTCGAGCGGACAATAGAAATGGCCGGCAGACTTGAAGCCAGGCCCTTGCTGGGGTTGGCAAAAGGAACATTGGCCCGCCTGCTGGCAGCGACGGGCAGGCAGTCCGAGGCAAGGGACGAACTCGCCCAAGCGATAGAACTTTTTGCCAAGTCGAAAATGACTGTTCAACTGGAACGTGCTAAGGCGGCTCTCTCCAAGTTCTCTAGTTCATGACAAATTGCAATCACGACGCATATCGCGGCTCATTTAGGGAGTAAAACATGTCTGGACTTGTCTACGGCGGAAAATTTGAACAAATCATCAACGAAATGCTTGGCCCGCAAAATATCGCCGCATCGGCCAGGAAATTTTCGGATCTGGAAAAGCAGTACGGCAGCTACAGTTTCGGAAAGTTCATAAAATACTTTCTGCCAAAGCCGGAAGAATTTGCGAATTGGGACAAGGATGCTGGTGGAATCTCTGAACCGGTCCGCGGCCGCATGACCGAGATTGTTGCGGCCAATCTCAGATCCTCATCGCCACTGCCGATGTTGCTGAAGGTCGGAGAAAATGTCGATGCGACCCATGACCTGCTGGTCAAGACGTTTGCGCATAACGGCCACATCTACATCGGCCTTCACATGCTGTGCCCAAATCCAGAGTTGAAATGATTTCTGAGGCTCGTATCGAACGCCGGGATTGATATCCTCCGGCGCCACCGTCTAGCCCTTTAGCCTATTTAAAATTGTTTACTTAATGTTCACACCTTTGGCGAGCGATCCCTTGAAAGGCCTCGGGATAGTCGGGGCCTTTCTTGCCGTGCGCTGCTCGCCGGAGTATAAACTGCGGTGCGGCGGATTGTTACTCGTCCAGCCTTGCATTCAGCGCGACCCGCCGTTGATGGACAAATTATCAGATGGTCGTGACCGGCGTGCCTCAGAACAAGACGGGTGAAGCTCGCGGATTCCCGAGCAGCAAACTATCGGTCCTGCGCACGCACCCGATCTTCTGCGATCTTGAACCTGAGGCGTTCGACCAACTCTGCCGCTACGCGAAGCACGCCACGTTGAAGCGGGGCGCCACGATCTTTTCCAAGGGCGATCCCGGCACCAGCATGTTTGCGGTGATCAGCGGCACCGTGAAGATCAGCATCTCCTCTGTCGACGGCCGCAGCGCGATTCTGAACTTGATCGGCGCTGGCGAGATCTTCGGAGAAATCGCGGTGCTCGACGGACAAGCGCGCACCGCCGACGCCACGGCCAATACCTCTTGCGAGATATTCATCATCGACCGTCGCGAATTCATTCCGTTCGTGAAGAGCCAGCCGGCGCTGGCGATGAAGTTCATCGAGCTGTTGTGCACGCGCCTGCGCTGGACCAGCGAACAGGTCGAACAGATCATTCTGCAAAACCTGCCGGGCCGGTTGGCCAGCGCGCTCCTTCGTC
>JAYSPJ010000619.1:0-8747 GCA_043722155.1 Bradyrhizobium sp. | reverse complement strand
AATCCAGGCGGCGACTCATGAGTCGGTTGACGCGATCAAGCAGATCAGCGGCACCATCGAGAAACTGTCGGAGATCTCGGCGACCATCGCCGCTGCGGTAGAAGAGCAGGGCGCTGCGACGCAGGAAATTTCCCGCAACGTGCAGCAGGCGGCACAGGGCACCCAGCAGGTCTCGTCCAACATCACCGACGTTCAGCGCGGCGCCAGCGAGACCGGCTCGGCCTCGTCACAGGTTCTCTCGGCAGCGCAGTCGCTGTCCGGTGACTCGAATCGCCTCAAGCTCGAGGTCGGCAAGTTCCTCGATACGGTGAGGGCGGCCTAGTCGGCCCAAGGCGAACGTCGGCTGGCGTGAGGTACAACCCTCACGCCGACCGCAGTCTTGGCCTTGGAACGCTCAGCCAAAGCGAAGGTGGATTTCATCAAGCGCAATTCCCGTCGGCCGGGCACTCCATACCTCGCCGGGGGCGATCGGCATGGCTTTTGTCAGCGTGCCGGTGCTGACGATCTCGCCGGCCGCGAGCGGCGGATTGAGCGGGTCGCTCGCCAGCAATCCTACCAAGTGGTGCAGTGCCGAGAGCGGGCCGCCCAGCACGTTTTCGGCATGGCCCCGGTCGATCAGCCGGCCGTCGCAATTCAGCTCGATCTGGAATGCCGGCAGTGTCCGTTGCCATTCCGCTGCGCGCGGCGCAAACGGATGGCGTGGCCCGATCAGTAGCGCCCCATGCACGCCGTTGGCGGCAATCGTATCGGCCGCGGAAAATTGCCACCCCGGAAAGATCGACTGCACGATCTCGAAGCCGAGTGCGACCCATTCGATGCAGGACGACAGGGCCGTCTCGTCCATCTGCGCCGAGGGTGCGGCCGAAAGGCCGAATACGATTTCGGGCTCGATGCGCGGTTCGGAAAATGACGCCAGCGGCAGCGTATCGAGGGTGGCGAGATCGTACAGGCTGCGGTCGAAGACATAGCCCCAGATCGGGGCATAAACGCCGTACTGCGCCCAGATCGTGCGATTGGTGAAACCGATCTTGCGCCCCGTCGCCTTGGCGCCGCCCGCCTCGTACAGCCGCCGAACCCGCGGCGTCACGCGGTAGGCGTCACCGACGCTCAGCCCGCCGGGCCTTGAGGAAAAGGGCGGAATCTGCCGGGGGCCGACCAGTGCGGCGAAGGCTTCGACCGCGATGGATTCTAGAGCCCGGGCGTTTTCGTCTTGATCCATTTGGGAAAACTTACCCTTTCCTTGCATCGGCTTTCGCCAGCGCTTTACCCGTGGCTGGCAGCTTGGGCGCCGCTTGTCCGCAGCCTGTTAAGCGCTGCGGAAAGCGACTTCACTCCCAGGAAATTTGCCTCGCGCGATCTATTTGCGAAGTGTGCCGATATAGGCGGCGATATCGGCCGCCTCGCTCCGGCTCAACGGGAAATTGGGCATCTTCGGGTGCGGTTCGATCAGGAAGGCGGCGACCTTTTCCGGGGCAAAATCCGGCTTCTGTGCGATCACAGCAAATGGGGGAACGTCAGCGCTGGCCTGCTTCTGATCGCCGCCGACCACGTGACAGGTCGCGCACCAGCGCTCGGAGAGCGTGGCACCCTGATCGGCGTCGGCAGCGACCGCCAATGATCCATGCAGCCCCGCGGTGGCGATAGCCAGAACCCGAATTCTCTTGAAAACAGCTCGCATCCGATGCTCTCCTTCGACATCAAAGGCCTACGCTATTCGCCGGCACCAATGCAATGGTCCCGGTAATCAGCGACATAAATTGACCGGCGAGGCAACTTCTGAAAGGTGGGCATTCATGGCCGAAATCACCCATTTCGTGGCATTGGCCTTCGATCTCACCGATGGTGGGCTTGTTCCCGGTGAAGCCGTTGACTGCGTGAGTCCTGCGCTCGCGATCCAAACGGCGCAGGGGCAGTGGAAGCTGTTCGGTCATGTCGGCGCGGTTGCGTTCAGCCGCACCAACGATTTCGAGCAGGGCAAATTCAACCACAGGCATGTGCTGCGCCGGTTTGGGCAGGTGCCGGATGAATATTCCAGCGATGATGATGTCCAATGAACTCCGCATCGCCGCGCTGGCGCTTCGTCAGTATGATCTGACGCAATAATCAGCCGCAGCAGGATCCCGGAAAGTTCAAAACATCGATCCGTGCGATCATCGACTTCAGAAACCTCAGGGTCCGGTCGCAAACGCAGCGAGCAGAATTCGGGATTGGAGATCGCGAGCGCGGCTCCCCCAGGGATGGCAAGCCTGGTCCGATTTTGTCGGCGGCTGTTCCGACCAGACTGGCTGGATTGCTCAACACCATCATTTGTCCTTGTCTCCCAGGGTCTTGCCGGTAGTTTTGTTGACAAGGTGCACCCGGGAGCAGGCTGGGCAGGTTACCGCTTCATAGCTATCCGCTCGCTCAGCCGGCGCCTCGTCGGGCAGCCAGACCTGGACGTTCATACCAGTGTGCCAGCACCGAAAGATGAGATTGGCCATCGCCAAAAAATGGCGAAGCCGTCGCCGGGCGCATTGACCTGCCTCAAGGCCGGGAGAACGATTTTGGACACGGCATGTGCAGGGATCATCGGTGGCGGTCCGCACCCCTGGGCATGTCCTTGCTCCGGTTGTGCTTTGTGCTTCACGGCGATGCCTGCCGGGACGGCGCGGAGCTATCGCGTTGACGCCCTGGACGGGTCCGTGATTGCAGCGCGAATTCCCGTCAACACCGAATTGAAATGCCTGTCGCGCTCCCGATCAAAGCGCTGTTGATGGGCGCGGAAAGCCGCCACCCTGCCTTCAATTTCCGCGCGAAGGGGGCTTGGGGCAGGAACAGGTGGCTTGCGCGGCGTTTCCGGTGCTTCAACGGGGGATTCGAGCTGTTCAATTTCGACCACGGAGGAAGAGAAGGATTCAACCTGCGCATCTGCTTCCGGCTTCTTCCCGGCGACAGACTGTACGAATGCCATTGTTTGCGCGATTAAGAGATCGCGCTCCTTTGTCCACTTCATCACCCACCTCAGTCCGAAATATTTCAGCAAAAAGCGGGCGATCAATCAAGCCGTTTTTCGGTGCATGGCGCGTTCTGCCGCGTCAGGCTGGAATGTCGGTTTGGTGTTCCGATCGTCGCTTTGTCGGTGCTCGCTTGACCGATGCGAAGTGCTTCTCAAGGAATGAAGAGGTCGCCACCTTTTGGCTAGCGGCGACAGCCGCCGTGCCGAACGGCGGGTGACGGCCTCATTTCGGGAATGGGGTTTCCTCACCCATGCCGCGTAACGACCCAGGTCCTGGTGCAGGTTTCCCGCAAGCCTGGCCGCTCAGCGGACGCTGACAAATGCGCCCCACAGCGCTGCGAGAATGGCGCCCGCAAGAACGTAAGATGGACTGCGGCAGAACGAGTTGCCGTATCGGCACATTTCCACGCCGAGCGTGCCAATTTCATGATGGCTGGCGGCATAGAACAGGGCGGACAAGATCGCCAGTATGGCAGCTACGAAATACATCGGGTTCCTCGGAGCAGTATTTTCCTTGGCGGAGTCTGCGGAATCGTTCCGCACAAAGCGCGCATATCTTGTGGCCCAAGGTTTAAGCAGCCCTGACGTCGAAGCGAGGAATTTTTGCGCAGAATTGCTTCAACGAAGCGACAAATTGTCAGGAACGGGTGGGTTCCGGCCAAGGCCGTCTCGAACGATGGCTGGAGCCGGAGCGGACGCGCCGTTGTTCCCGTCGGCTTACAGGCAGCGCGCCTGCGCTCTTTCCGGACAGAGCCTGAAGGAGTTCGACAGCGAAAACAGCACGCGCGCGCTGCGGGTCGTGTTGTCGGGCGCGCGATAGCTCAATGGCGCAGCCACCGCGATGTCCGCCCGCAGATCGTCGCCCAGAAAGAACCGCACGCCGGCGCCTGCAGAGGTGAGCGCAAGACCATCGGTGTAGCTGTATCCATCATTCCAGACAGCGCCAGCATCGATGAAGCTGTAGATCTGGTAGCCGGTCAGGTACTTGAAATTCAGCTTCTGATCGAAACGCAATTCGAGCGAACCGGCCATGCCGTTGTCGCCGCTGATCTCGGCGCTGCCATAGCCGCGCCCGAAGGCCGCGCCGCCGAGATAGAATTGCTGCGAAGTGAACAACGGACCGGATGCGACCTGGCCGGCCCCTGACAGCTTCACCGACCATGCATCGGACAGTGCCTGGTAGCGCGTGAACCCGAGATTCAGTACCGAGAATTTGCCGGAGGCGCCGATGCGGGACAGAAAGTCGTCATCCCGGCGCGAAGCGCCGAAGATCTCGAGGCCCTGTCGCCATGTTGCGTTCAGGTAATTGGTGCCGCCGAAGCCGTCCTGCAGCCGGTAGTCTGAGGTCAGGCGGACGGTGCGAATGTGATCCATGTAGAGTGGACCGAAGACGTCTTTTTCGGAAACGTTGGTGAAGGCCACCGCCGCAGTGACCGTCAGTGTCGAGTTCTGCGATTGCAGCGGAACGACGCTGCCGTGGACCTCGAACGACTCGGTCTTGGTGCTGTCGATGTCCAGCCGCCGGATGTCGCCGGGCCGAACGTCGCTGTACAGCACGGACGCGCCAAGCCGCGCCCCGTCGAGGCCGATCGGGACATCATAAGACAGCCGGCCGAACGCAAGCTCGCGCGGATCGTTGGCGATGGTTGAAAGATTGACCGCGAGCACGTCGCCGGGCGCAAGGTAGGAATTGAATGCGCCCGTTGCATAGGTCTGCCAGGGACCGACGGACGACGAGCCGAGGTTATCAAGCCCGAATGAAGTGAAGATGTGCCAGGTTTTCAAATGGATCACGAGGCGGAAGCGGCCGCTTGCGACGCCGATCTCCTCGATCGCGGTATCGGCGATGCGCACCCCCGGCCGGCCGTTGATCAGCAGCAGCTGTCGCTCCAGCGTCGACAGGCGCGAGGGCTGTTCGGCCAGCACCGGGCCGAGCAGGGGCCGCACGCCGAATTGCTCGGCGCCTTCGCCTTTCAACGCCACTTCCGTGATTCCGCCTTCGATCACCTGAAAGCGGACATGGCCACCCTGAATATCCTGCGGCGGAACGATGGCGCGGCTTAGGTGAAAGCCGGCCGCGCGATAGAGGTCGCTGATCGTCGAGGCGATCGCCGCGAGGTCGGCCTGGGAGACCTTTTTCCCCAGATAGGGTTGATAGGCTCTTGCGGTCTCTTCGCGCCGAATGGCCTGGGCGCCGGTTAACGAAACCTTACGGAGAACGAATATCGGCCGGGAATCCGCGCGCCCCTCCGAGCGGGACACCCGTGGCATCTGCAGGCCGGATCGGGCGGCCGCCGTCTGCTCGGACTGCAATGCGTCGAAACGTTTTTCGGTCTGTCGGGGATCGAAGCCCGGCTGGCTAGCCTGCTGCGCTTTTGCGGGACCTGGGATGATCACGGCCAGAATCAGCGAAGCGGCAAGTGCGAACCGGATGGGACCGGGTCCCCGGCTTCGCGCTGCCGATGAGGTCGCGTATCCGTAGTTCCACGGATGACGACGATTGATTTCATGTTTGGCCGCTAGACGCATGATTTTTCATAGAATTTTATGGTCAATGAATCGTTAAGACGACCGCTCGATTTCGAGGTTCGCACTCACCCAATGTTGAAACATTTCCGGTAGCTGTGAGGGGATATTGCAGGCCGACGGAGGTTTTCATGATTGCGACAGGCGGTTTCTCGCGCATCCTAGCGATGGCGCTCATTGTTGGGGCGGCCTCCACTGCGCTCGCCGCGGAAGAGGGCGCCTGGTCAGTTAGCAAATCATCGGGCGAAGTCTGGATGACCACGACCGGCGCCCAGCCGGTTTCCCTCGGCAAGGAAGAGGCGCTGAAACCGGGCGATAGCATCCGGACCGGCCGCAACGGGCGGGTGTTGCTGGTGCGCGGCGAGGAAACGATCCTGGTCTCGCCGAACTCGGTGATCGGCCTGCCCGCGGAAAAAAAGGAAGGCCTTTCGACCACGATCGTGCAGCGGGCCGGTTCGATCCTGCTCGAGGTGGAAAAGCGCAACGTCAAACATTTCGAGGTCGAGACGCCGTATCTTGCCGCTGTCGTCAAGGGAACGCAGTTTCGCGTCTCCGTGAACGCCGGCTCCACCAGCGTCGACGTTATCCGGGGACAGGTCCAGGTCGCTGACTTCAGGTCCGGCCAAATCGCGCAAGTGATGCCTGGACAGCAAGCGACCGCCTTTGCGCAGGGCAATTCGGGTCTCTCCTTGAGCGGATCGGGCACCTTCAGTCCGATCGAGCGCGGCCAGCCGCGCGCACCGTCGATCGACCGGGTCCCGGTTCCGAAATCGGGCCTCACCGCGCCGCGCCATGCCGCCAACGGGCCGCCGATCCGTGCCCTCGGGCACGGCAACGCCGCCACCCGGATTTCCTCCTCGCTCGGAGAGGTCCGGTTGAATGTCCACCGGGTTACCCACGGTCTTGCCCGCGGAACGACGCAGACGCACGGCGCGACGAGGAACGTTGCCAGCCGGGATACGATCTGGAGCTCGCGGAATTCCGCCACGACGGCCATCGCAAACGGTTCCAGCAATCCGAGCGACGCGAGCAGCGGCAACACCAGTGCCGTGGCAGGCGTAAGCGCGACAGCAGCATCGAGCGTAGCCGGAGCAGTGGCTGCCGCGGCGTTGCCTGGAGGTGGCAACGGCAATAGCGGCAATGGCAATGGCGCCAACGGTAACGGCGCTAACGGCAATGGCAACGGCCATGGACATGGGCGCGGGCACCGCTAGCCGGTCGGGACCGAACAAAGGCTTGAACGGCTAGATTGAAGAGGGGAGCGTGCTTCTCGGTTGAGAGGTGTGCAGGGGGGGATGACTTGAAACACTACCGGCCGCATATTTTTGTGGTGGTTGCGCTGGCGATCGTGCTGTCGTCCGGTTGGCACAGCACGCTCCGCAACGCGCTGACCGATCTGCGGTTTGCCTGGCAGTCGCGCCAGGCCAGCGGCGACATCGTCGTTGTCTCGATCGATGCCCCCCTCGATCGAGAAAATCGGAGTCTGGCCCTGGCCGCGCCGTCTCCACGCCGACCTGCTGCGGCGGCTGGAAAGCGCCGATGTAAAGGACGTGGTATTCGACGTCGATTTCTCGACGCCGTCCGACGCGGTGTCGGACCAGGCATTCGTCGAGGCGCTTCAGGCAGCGGGCGGATCCGTGGTATTGCCGTCCTTCAAGCAGCCGGCCGCCGGCGGCAGCAACGCGGCGGCCGTGCACATCAATCGTCCGCTCAGTCAATTCGGCGATCATTCGTGGACCGCCCTCGTGAATGTCGCGGTCGAACGTGACGGACTGGTTCGTCGCTACCCGTTCGGCGCGAAACTCGACGGGGAGTTTTTTCCCTCGATGGGCGCGGTATTGGCAGGGCAGCATGCTGCAAAGAGCGCCCCGTTCCTGATCGACTTCAGTATCCGCACCGCCTCGATTCCGAGGGTGTCCTACGTCGATGTGCTGCGGGGCGATGAGACCGCCCTGAATGCGCTGAGAGGCAAGAAGGTCATCATCGGCGGCACCGCGCTCGAACTCGGCGATCGCTTCAGCGTCCCGAACGGCGGGGTTGTTTCCGGGCCCATCCTGCAGACCCTCGCCGCCGAATCGATCCTGCAGAACCGCACGCTGCGCTGGACCTCCGACGTCGTGGCGCTGGCGGGGCTATGCATCATTTCGCTGATCATGATGTTCTCATGGCGACGCCTTTCCGCGGGCGTCCGGGTGATCGTTCTGGTCGGAATGGCCGCCGTCGTCGAAGCCATCGCCATTCTGCTGCAGGCAAAGCTGCCCCTTGTTCTCGATACCTCTCTGTTTCTGACCGCGATCGCCGTCTACATGGCCGCCATTGCGCTCGACGAAATCGACTTCCGCGACTTGCTGGGGCGGATTGCCGAAAACCGCTTTCAGCGCATCGCGATGTCGCTGGGCGACGGCCTGGTGTGCACCGATTCCAATCACCGGATCACGGTCTGGAATCCCGGGGCGGTCGCGATCTTCGGCTACGAGCCCGCCGAAATGATCGGCCGGCCATTCGCTTCGATTTGCGCCGCGCGCGCCGAGGCTGCGCCCGGTTCGATTTCGACCTGCGAAGCGGCCCGTGCCCGATCGCGGCAGCCCGGCGGGATGGTGATGGAGTTCGACGGGCTGCGAAAGAGCGGCGAGGTGTTTCCGGTCGAGGCCTGTTTCTCCGGCTGGCAGGGCACCGACGGCTTTCAATACGGCGCGATCCTGCGCGACATCTCGGTGCGGAAACGCGAAGCCGAACGTATCAGGTATCTGGCGGAATACGATTCGCTTACCGGGCTCGCCAACCGCGGCACGCTTCACGACAGTCTGTCGGTGATGATTTCCAGCGCGGAAAAGCACGCCGGTGAAGTGGCGCTGCTGGTCGTCGGCCTCGACGGATTTCAACAGATCAACGATATGCTCGGGCACGCCTGCGGCGACCGCGTGCTGCGTGCTGTGTCCGATCGGCTGAAGGCCGAGACGGCGGGCGCCGGAATCGTGGCCCGCCTGAGCGGCGATGAATTCGCCATCGCCGTTCCCGGCGCCGCCATGACCGAAACGGTTGCGCAGTTCTCCGAACGCATCGCGCTCACATTCGGGACGCCTCTCTTGGTCGGAAGGCGGCTACACCGCCTCAAGGCCAGCATCGGGGCCGCCGTCTATCCCGGCGATGGCCGTACGGCCGAGGAACTGCTGAGCAACAGCCATCTCGCATTTTGCCGCGCCAAGGCGACCAGGCGTGGCGGGCA
>JAYSPJ010000618.1:0-1768 GCA_043722155.1 Bradyrhizobium sp. | reverse complement strand
GCATCTCGGGCTCGAGGTGAACCGCCTGATCCGGATCTCCTACGGTCCGTTCCAGCTCGGCGAATTGCCCGAAGGCGAGGTCGAGGAGGTCAAGACGCGCGTGCTGCGCGAGCAGCTCGGCGAGAAGATCGCCGAACTCGCGGGCGCGGATTTCAACCGGCCGATGCCGGGCGATGCCGGCGCCAAGCCCGACGACGAAGACGCGCCGCGTGGCAAAAAACCGTTCAAGCCGGCCGGCAAGAGCGGCCTGATCGCCGACCGCAAGGGCCGCCGCATACTGGTGCAGCGCACCGGCAGCGACGAAGCCCGCGCCCGCAACGAGGCCGAAGCCGGCGGCTACGGCCCGCCGCGCCGTCCGCAGCGCGGCTACCACGGCAAGCGCGACCTGAAGCCGCGGGACGAGTAAGAGACTGTCCTATGGGCGTTGGGTTGGTACTTGCCGCGAGTTCAGTTTCACCTCTCCCATGGGGAGAGGTCGAATTGCGAAGCAATTCGGGTGAGGGGTTACGGCCCATCGATAGACCGTACCCCCTCACCCCGACCCTCTCCCCATGGGAGAGGGGGCGCTCCGGCGTTGTTGCGACGTCGTCCCTACAAGGCCGAGGGGCGTAGGGAATGCGCGTCGTTGGTGGGCGGCTGAAGGGCCGCAATCTCGCGTCGCCGTCGTCGAACGACATCCGGCCGACGGCGGACCGCTTGCGCGAGTCGCTGTTCAACATCCTGATCCATGCCTATGACGATCCGATTGAGGACGCGCGCGTGCTCGACCTGTTCGCCGGCACCGGCGCGCTCGGCATCGAGGCGGTCTCGCGCGGTGCGGCGTTCACGCTGTTCGTCGACAACGGCGCGGAGGCGCGCGCGCTGCTGCGCAACAATGTCGAGGCGCTGGGCCTGGGCGGCGTGACAAAAGTGTATCGCCGCGACGCGACCAATCTCGGCCCTGCTCATCCGATGGAGCCGTTCTCGCTGGTATTTCTCGATCCGCCCTACCGCATGAAGCTCGCCGAGAAGGCGCTGGCCTCGCTGCGCGACGGCGGCTGGCTGCAGCCCGGCGCGCTGCTGGTCGTGGAAGAGCATAAGGCGGCGGCGTTCGCGGCGCCGGTGGGATTCGAGGAGCTGGAGCGTCGGGAGTATGATGATACCGTGTTTACGTTTTTGCGGTTTGGCCAAGTGCCTGTTCGGCCTTGATGTTCTTACTGTGCATGGGGTTGTTTTCGCATCTTTTGTACGGCGCCACGCGGTCGACGCCGCGCCGCGGGCTCACCTTCGCCCGAACAGCTTCTCGATATCGCTCAGCTTCAGTTCCACATAAGTCGGCCGGCCGTGGTTGCACTGGCCGGAATTCGGCGTGTCTTCCATTTCGCGCAGCAGCGCGTTCATCTCTTCCGGCTTGAGGATGCGGCCGGCACGGACCGAACCGTGGCAGGCCATGGTGGCCGCGACATGCATCAGGCGGCGTTCCAGCGGCAGCGCCTCGTCCCATTCCGCCATGTGCTCGGCGAGGTCGCGCAGCAGCGAGGCCGCATTGGTCTTGCCGAGCAGCGACGGCGTCTCGCGCACCGCGACCGCGCCGGGGCCGAAGGAGTCGATCGCCAAGCCGAACGTCGCCAGTTCGACGGCGCGATCCAACAGTTGCTCGACGGTGGCCTCGTCGAGTTCGACGATCTCCGGGATCAGCAGGATCTGCCGCTGCACGCCGTTGCGCGCCAGGGAGGCCTTGAGCTTTTCATAGACGATGCGCTCATGCGCGGCGTGCTGGTCGACGACG
>JAYSPJ010000617.1:0-2882 GCA_043722155.1 Bradyrhizobium sp. | reverse complement strand
GCGAAAATAGAAATCTGCGAGCCGGTCGGGAAAACGATTGATCTGCTCCTGAAGACGAACGTGTACACGATTGAGAGCGAGCAATAGACCTGCGGCGGGTTCGTGCACGCCGGAAGTCAGCGAAGCATGGAAACGATTCCGGCCCAAATCCTGCAACCTGCGAATATGTTCGGTCAGCGCGAAGAACTGCCGGCGCAGCCTCTTTTCGCGCTCGGAAGGGGCTTCCTTCCGGGACATCGACGGCTGCATTTCTCGCGTCATGGCTTTCGATCGGGCCACCATCAGGCGACCGATGTCGCTGCCGAGAATATCGGTTGCGCCGTCCCGACCGATGTCGCTTATCGCCGCAAGCCATGTGTGTAGGAAATTCTCGAGCCCGTGGAAGGCGAAAGCAAGCCGATCGAGGCGGCCCGCGTCGAGATCGTCAAGGAAGTCACGCTCGATGGCATCGACGCGAATGGTCAGGAGGCGCGCGAGAAGGAAGCTTTCGTCCCGGTCGAGCAGCGCGGCCCAAGTGTCATCGGTCTGTTTCCGGCCGTTGTGAAAGGCGAGCTGCGCCGCGTAGTCGCGGCCCATCGCCAGCAGGTCTTCGAGCCGCCGATCATCGGTCAGCCAATCGAGCCCGGCAAAGCCCGCCGGAAATCGCTGTTCCTGGCTGGTGCCGTCGCTCATGCGGTATAGCCTGCAGTGGTCGCTTCGAAACGGTAGAGCGGAAAGACGAGATTGTGCCGCGTGTTTGTGGCGATGACCATGTAAAGTAAATCCACGCGCACGACGCCGTCGATCCAGTCGATCGTATCCACGGTCACCTGCTCGACGATAACGCGCGGTTCGAACAGCCGCACGGCGCGGGTGACGATCGACTTGAGATCGGTCACTCGGTTGCTGTCCATGATTTCGAAGACCATGTGCTGCAGATCGCAACCGTAATCCGGCTGCATTACGCGCTCACCAGGGGTCGTGCTCATCAGTATGATCAGACTCTGGCTGATGTCTTCTTCGGCCGCGACCATCGAGACCCCCCGACCTCCTGCACCGAAGCGCGGCGGGAAGCTCCAGCCAACACCGAGAAAAGATTTATCCTCCGCTATCGTCATCCGCCGATGATCACAGTCGGCCAGCCGATCACGATGGAGCCGCCATGCGCAGTTGAATCACCGATACGCGCCGCCGAACGACCGCCAATCATAACGGTGGCCGAACCCTTGATAATGGCGTCTGGCGGCCCGACGCAGACGGCGTTGTCCCCCACGACCGACGCGACCATCGATCCGATCAGCACGGTCGGCACGCCAGGTCCGATGATCGGACCACCGACGTGCGGAATTGGCGGCAAGCCAGGCGTGACCTGCGGACAGGCATGCATGTCGGTGAGGCGGGCTGCCGGCGGCATTTCAATTCCTCATCGCTATGCGACGTCGACCGGGCGAGCAGTCACACATCAATTTATCGCCACCATGGCGCCGCGCACGGTGGTTTGTCCGGTTGCCGAGAACTCCGCGCTCGCAGTGCCCTTGCAGGTGATGGAGGATTGCGCCTCGATGGTCGTGTTCAAGCCCCTGGCAGTCAGATCGCCGGTCGCGGTAAGCGCGATCGATTGGTTGGCTGTTGTTCTGATGTTTCCCTTCGCGGTCATGGTGATGTCCTTGATGCTGTCGAGGGTGATGCCGCTCTGATCGAGCTTGAGGCTGTTTCCATGTTGGTCCTTAAGCAGGATAGACTTGTCTTTATCGTCGATGACCACCGTATTATTCGTCGGTGTCTTGAGCGTTATGGTCACGTCCTTGTCGTTTATTTCGATGCGCGCTTTGCTACGGGTGACAATTGCCTTGATGTTGTTCTCTGCTTCGAGCGCGTAAGGTGGCGCGCGGTTGCTGCTGTAGAGGCTACCGAGAATGACGGGGTTCGATGGATCGTCGTTGAAATAGCCAATGACGACCTCGTCGCCGATCTCCGGCACGTAGAAGGCTCCGAATTCTTTCGAAGCGTGATGCTGGAGCAGGCGCGCCCAGACGCCCTTGTTCGTGGCCTGCAGCAGCGGGATCTCGACCTGAACACGGTGTTCGCCCGCGGGATCAGCATCGAGCTTCATGACAACGCCGACCTGCAAGCCCGCAGCACCGGGTACCCAGCCGGATGCAGGAGGCGCGACGACATCGGTGCGTTCGGCAAACCATTGGGACGGCAGCCCGAAGTCCGCCCGTGTGCGCCATTCGCCTTCGGATATCTCATGCACGAGACCGCCTATGAATACATTGCCGTTGTAGCGCTCGCCGACTCCAGCAATCTTGATCAGCGTGCCGACCTCGGCCTTTGCGCTGCCCCTGAAGTTCATACGACCTTGGATTCGCGCGAGGCCCGCCTTGACCTGATGTCCCTTCGCCCAGGCCTTTAGCGCCGCACTCTCGAGCACCGACGCACTCTGGAAACCGAGCGGCGCCTTGCCAAGCAAGCTTGCGAGCTTTCCGGAGTCCAGGTTGCCCTGGTTGTTGAGCGATTGGACTTGCGCGCTCCCCTGGACGATTGCCTGGTTCTTGGGGTCCCAAGCCACCGTGTTGACCGTTTCGACCTGGTCGCGGGCATCAAGGTCGGCTTGGAAGTCGAACAGGTCGATTCCCCAGGTGACTTCCAGCGCGGGGGCGCCTCTGGTCGCTGGCGCCTTGACGCTGACCTTGCCAGCGTCAACGATGACCATGAGGCCGTTCACCTCGGCGCGCGTCATCATGAAATCCCAATCGCAACAGTAATATTGGACAAGTTCGCGATACGTCACGCTCGTTGAGTCTACGTCGGACGACAGACCATGAGCACCAATCAGGCTCTTGATGATATCGCTGTCGGTCTTGTCGATATGGTTGGCGTTGTGCCGACCGAACGTCATG
>JAYSPJ010000616.1:0-4178 GCA_043722155.1 Bradyrhizobium sp. | reverse complement strand
GCATCTGATCCCGAAGGTCGGCTCGACCGACAAGGAAGAAGTGATTCTGAAAGGCGGCCATGTCAGCGTCGTCGCCGGCGCCAATGCCATCAAGCGGCTGTGGCCGAAACTCGATTCATGGTTATGCGAGAGATCGATATGAGCAGCGATATCAGAACCTATCCGCGCCGCGTGCAGACCGAGGCCGGCGAGATCGAATTCCGCCTGATGTCGCAGGCCGACGAGGCCGCCGTGCTCGACTTCGCGCAGAAGCTGCCGGTGCACGATCTCTTGTTCCTGCCGCGCGACATCAGCGAGCCCAAGGTGCTCAGCGCCTGGATCAAGGAGATCGAGCGGGGCGCCATCACCAGCCTCCTGGCGGTGAAGGCGGGCAGGGTGGTCGGGTGCGGCACCCTGGTGCGCGATCCCCTGTCGTGGTCGCCACATGTCGGTGAAATCCGCAACGTGGTCTCCGGCGACGTGCGCGGCCAGGGGGTCGGCCGGGCGCTGTCGCAGGAGACGTTTGCGCTGGCTCTGAGCGCCGGCCTCGAGAAGCTGGTGGTGCAGATGACGGTCGATCAATCCGGCGCCATCGCGATCTTCGAGGGCCTCGGTTTCAAGGCCGAGGCGCTGCTGCGCGACCATGTGAAGGACAAGGACGGCCGCAACCACGATATCGTGGTGCTCGGGCACAATGTGGCGCAGGTCCGGGCCCAACTGGAAGCCTACGGGTTGCCGGGGGCCGTGCAGCACTGAAGCGTTTTCGAGCGAAGTGGGCACCGGTTCGCGTGAAAAAAAACGTGCCGAAGCAAGAACAAAGCCTGATTCAATCAGGTTCCAGGCGACCTGCCGCCGCTTCCGCGGGCAAATTGCGCATTAATCTTGTTTATCACGGGATTGTGATATCGCATCGCACCATCGATGTTGCAACGCACCATTAACTGTGCCATATAGGGATTGCCCCGGGCCAGTCCGGACGGGGTGAGCCCATAGCTCAAAACCTGAGGATGGAGAAACCCCCATGACCACCGAAACCAATTCCGTGCTGAACACCGTCAAGGAAGCCTTCGCGCCCGTCACCGAGGCGTTCACCAAGCTCCAGAACATGGAAGTTCCGGAAGCCGCCCGTGAGTTCGTGAAGAAGCAGGCCGAGACTGCCAAGGTTCGCGCCGCCGACATCCACGCCGGTACCGAGAAGGTGACCGCCGCGATCGAGACCGCCGTTGCCGGTTCGGTCTCCGAGGCCGCCAAGATCAGCCGCACCATCCAGGACGCGTTCTACCAGGACGCCGAGGCGTTCTTCGCCGGCATCGGCCAGCTGGCTTCCGCCAAGTCGCTCAACGAAGCGGTCCAGATCCAGTCCGACATGGTCCGTGCGCGCGGCGAAGTGTTCATGTCGCGGGCGAAGGCTTCGACCGAATATCTCGGCAAGCTCGTCGCCGACGGCGCCAAGACCGCTCAGGACAACTTCTCCAAGGCCTACACCAAGACCGCCTGATCGCGTTTCGACCAGCCGATAATTCGAGGGCCCGCTTAGGCGGGCCTTCTTTTTGGCGGGTGTCTCCATAGATCATCGTTGCTCTCCCGTCATTGCGACGAGCGAAGCGAAGCAATCCATGCTGTGGCTTCGCGCCACGATGGATTGCTTCGCTTCGCTCGCAATGACGGATGCTGCTATCGTCGAGCCCCACACCGCGAAAGCCGCCATGACCGCGTCAGGCACCTTCTCATTCGATGCTCCCGGCGATGCCGCCCGCGCGGCCGAACTGCGCCGCGTCAAGGCGCTGGCGACGCTGGTGTTGGCGGGCACGCTGGCGCTGTTCGTGGCGGCGAAGGCGTTGCTCCATGTGCATCCGGCCTTCGGCTTCGTCGCGGCGTTCGCGGAGGCCGCCACCATCGGCGGCCTCGCCGACTGGTACGCCGTGGTGGCGCTGTTCAAGAGGCCGCTGGGGTTGCCGATCCCGCATACCGCGATCATCCAGAGCAACCAGCACCGCATCGCCGACAAGCTCGGCGAATTTATCGAGGTGCATTTTCTCGAAGCCGCTCCCGTTGAAGCAAAACTGCGCCAGATCGATTTCGGCTCCTTCGTCGCCGACTGGCTGCGAGACCGCAAGCGCAGCGACGATCTCGCCCGCTTTGTATTACGGCTTCTGCCGGAAGCGTTGTCGGCGACGGAAACCTCCGGCCTGATGACGTTCATCACCCGGCGGATCACCACCCAGCTGCAGGAAATCGATCTGGCGCCGCTCGCCGCCGGAACGCTGCGCGGCTTCGTGCAGGAGGGAAAGCACCAGGGCTTGCTCGATGACATCCTGCGCGTGGTGCATCAGTCGCTGACCCAGCCGGAAACCATGGCGGTGATCCGGGAGAAAATCCGCGGCGAATTGCCGACGCTGCTGAAGCTCTATCGGGCCGACAAGTTCCTGGTGAATCGAATCGTCGCGTCCGCGACCACGTTTTTCGAGGAAGTGCGAAACGATCCGCAACATCCATTCCGCGGCGAGTTCAATCGCATGCTGCTGTCGTTCGTCGACCGGCTCGGCAGCGATCGGGCCTTCGCCGATCGCATCGACGGTTTGAAGCGCGATCTGCTGGCGCGTCCCGAACTCGGCGATCTCGCGCGCAATATCTGGTCGAACGCGCGATCCTTCATCGAGCGTAGCGCCTCAGGCGAGACCCAGGTGCTGCAGCAGCATCTGGCCGGAATGTTCGTGAAGGCAGGCGAGGCGCTCGCGGCCGATTCCGAGCTGCGCGCCGAGATCAACCAGGGCCTCGTCGCCGTGCTGCGAAGTTTTATCGCCGATCAGAAGAGCGGCGTGTCGAGCTTCATCTCCGATCAGGTCAAGGGCTGGGATATGGGCCAGCTGATTGCGCTGATCGAAATCAACATCGGCAAGGACCTGCAATACATCCGTTTCAACGGCGCGCTGATCGGCGGGCTTGCCGGACTATCGCTCTACACGGTGGAATTACTGGTTCGGATGCTGTGACCAAATAATCACGACAGGCCTTTTAAGCGTGGCGGCCTATTGTCCCATGGCGGGCCAGCCGCTTGAATGACGGAATCAGTGGCCTAACTCGATCAAGTGATGTTGCGTTGCGGAACGATTGTACGAGGTTTGCGTCTTACCATGGTCCATTGGCTGGCTGCCGAGACGTAAGGGGCCGGTTCAGAGAGGAGCTATCATGTCCGCGACGACCCAGGCGCTGCGCGCGCCGTCCAAAACCCTGATGTTCATGGAGGGGCGCGCCCTTCACGAGTTTGGCGCCTTTCTTGGTGCCCTGCCGATGCTCAGCTTTGCGCCCAGGGGCGACGGCCATCCGGTGCTGGTGCTGCCCGGGCTGGTGGCCTCGGACACCTCGACGCGCCCGCTGCGCAGCTTTTTGAAGAATCGTGGCTATGCCGTTAGCGGCTGGCGCCAGGGCCGCAATCTCGGCCTGCGCGACGGCGTTCAGCATGCGATGGTCGATCTGGTGCATGAACTCAACGATACCCATGGCCGCAAGATCAGCCTGGTCGGCTGGAGCCTCGGCGGTCTCTATGCACGTCAACTCGCAAAAATGATGCCGGACCGCGTGCGCTCGGTGATCACGCTCGGCAGTCCGTTCGCGGGCAGCCCGAAGGCCACCAACGCCTGGCGCGTCTATGAGATGGCCAGCGGCCGCAGCGCCGAGGAGGAAGACCACCGCTTCGGCGGATCGCTTTCGGAAACGCCGCCGGTGCCGACCACCGCGATCTTCAGCCGCACCGACGGCATCTGCGCCTGGCAGGGCTGCATGGAAAAGACGTCCGAGACCTCGGAAAGCATCGAGGTCGAAAGCAGCCATTGCGGCATGGGCCATCATCCCGCGGTGGTCTACGCCGTGGCCGACCGTCTCGCCCAGGCCGAAGGCGCATGGGCACCGTTCCAGCGCAGCGGCTGGCGCAGCATGGTCTATCCGGATCCGCATCGGTAAGTTTGCCGCTCCCTCATGGTGAGGAGCGCGTCCGGCAGCGCCCCTGCGCTGTCCGGCGCGCGTCTCGAACCATCTGGCACACGGCCTGCTGCCATCCTTCGAGACGCATCGCTGCCGGCGATGCTCCTCAGGATGAGGACCGTTGATCCCTCATGGTGAGGAGCGCGTCTTCGCGCGTCTCGAACCATGAGAGCCTGGCTCACCGCCGTTGTCGCTTTCCCGAAAAACGCGGTATGCGT
>JAYSPJ010000615.1:0-2973 GCA_043722155.1 Bradyrhizobium sp. | reverse complement strand
TTCGGTGCCCTCGGAGCGGAAGATCGCGATCGAAATCGCCCTACCCTGCGAAATGTTATAGCCGTCGATGCGGGTAGCCACATTATAGCGCAGCCCGATAGCTTCGGCGCGCGCGGCAAAGCCGCGTTCCGAGCGAGATTCGACCAGCGCAAACCTGCAACTACCCTGCCCCAGGAAATCCGCCGCACCCGATCCGTCCGTCAGCAGCGTCGGGGTTCCGATCATGAAGACCAGGCTCGGCTCGTGAAAGCCCGCGGCGGCGGCTTTCGGTCCGACGCAGACGACGTTACGCAACGCCCGTGCGATTTCGGGGCTCGGAAACAGCGGCTTCAGCGAGGGCAACACGATGCCGTAGATCGCGATCGCCAGAAACATCGCCGAGACCACCGCGTTCAGCAACGAGCGTTCAGCGCGGCCGTCCTCGTAGAGCCACCACGCGAACAGCCCGAAGATCAGCGCCGCCGCAATGAAAGGCCAAGCCAGAAACACCGGCTGGCGCGTCAGCGCAATCGCGCCGACCACGGCAAGCACCGAAGCCCCGGCCGGAATCACGAACCACCAGGCAGCGCCCCGCATCAACCACGATCGCGACAGCACGCGGCGTTCCAGCGCACCGACCGTGAGGATCGCAATCGCAGGATAGAGCGGCAGCACGTAATGCGGCAGTTTGGTCATCACCAACTCGAACACGATCCAGGACGGCATCAGCCACGCCAGCAGATACTGCGCTCCGGGCTCGCGCCGCGCCCGCCACACCGCCGGCGCCGCCATTCCGGCCAGCGCCGCGCCCGGCCAGAACGTCACCCAGAACAGCAGCAGGTAGAACCCGGGCGGCGCGCCGTGGGATTCCTGCGCGGCGAATTTTGCCAGCATGTCGCGGCCGATTGAATCGGTGAAGAATGTATCGCCGGCGCGCCAGAAGATCGCGACGAACCACGGCAGCACCAGCACCAGCAGCCACATCAGGCCCCAGACCGGACGCAGCCGCCACAGCCATGCCGCCGACCGGTCGAGGATCGCCAGCGTGACGATCGTGAGCACCACGAACAGCAGGATCAGCGGCCCCTTGAGCAGGACGCCGGCGGCCAGCGCCGTCCAGAAAATCGCTGGCCACGACCATGGCGGGCGCAGGGGATCCTCGCCGCGCTGCCACGACAGATAGACCCGCGCCAGCGCGCCCATCGCGGCAACAACAGTGAGCAGCAGCATGGCATCGGTTTTCGCCAGCCGGGCTTCGGCCCCAAGCAGCACCGAACTGCACATGATCAAACCGGCCAGGATGGCGCCGCGCCGGGTCACGAACGCCAGCGCGGTCCAGTAGGTCAACAGCACCGCCCCGATCGCGCCGATCAGCGAGGGAATGCGGTAGAGCCAGATCCGAACCTCCGGCCGCGGCAGGCCCAGCGCCGAGGCGGTATCGACCGCGACCGCCTGCATCCAGTAGATACCGACCGGCTTCTTGTAGCGGACATCGTCCTGGAAGCGGATGTCGACGAAATCAGAGGTTTCGACCATTTGCTTGGTCGCCTGCGCGAACCGCGCCTCGTCGCGATCGATCGGCGGGATGTTGAAAAAGCCCGGCAGGAGCAGCACGAGGCCGCAGAACAGCAGGAACAGCGCCGCCCTGACGTGGCTGGCCGCCACCAAGTCAAGCAGGCCGGCAAGCCGGCTGCCCGGATTCACCCGGTTCTTCGGCTCACGCGGCTCTCCAAATCGGGGGCGGGCATAGGTCTCGACCATTGGTTCCGCATACGCCGAAACCGCTATTCCGACAACCGGTTAGGCACCCTCTATTGAATTCGGATGACAACTGTGTCCGCGGCGCCCACCGCGTCGATCACGGTCAGTCTGGCAAAGCCCGGACCGGGCGGCTCGACCAGCCGCTGGCGCCGGCCGTCGATTTCGCCCACCGACACGCCGTTCACCAGCATGGTGATCGGCAGCACGCCGCCGGCGACCTTGACGGGCATCGCGGAGAACTGCCCTCCATTTCCGCGGTCGACGTCGATCCGCGAGCCATTCAACGGAAACTGGATACGCGGCGCCTGTTCGCTGCCGGTGCGTACCAGTTCCCCAACCGGCCGGAACCGGCGCAGCGGCAGCGGAAGCTTTGCATTGCTTGACACCAGCGTGCCTTTTGGCGGCTTCGGCAGCGCCGCCGGCAGCTTTCCGGTGCGGGCGAAGGCATCGAACAGGATGGGGGCCGCGGCGGTGCGCCCGACCAGCCCCGGCACTGGCGCGCCATCGGGCCGCCCGACCCAGACCCCGATGGTGAGGCGGCCGTCGAAGCCGACCGACCAGGCATCGCGGTAGCCGTAACTGGTGCCGGTCTTGAACGCGATCCGGTTATGCGCGGCATTCTCCGGCGGTGGCGTGCCGATCAGCACGTTGCCGACCTGCCAGGCCGCGACCTGATCCATCAGCCGCAGGTTATCGCGGAGATCTTCTGTCGCCTTGACGATCTCGCGCAGCGGCCGCGTATTGCCGAGCCGCGCCAGCCCGGAATAAAGCTGCACCAGATCCTGCAGGGTGACGCCGACGCCGCCGAGCCCCATCGCGAGGCCCGGCGCCTCGTCCTTCGGCAGCACCAGATTGGCGCCGGCCTGCTTCAGCCGCGACGACAGACGGCTGGAGCCGACGCGGTCGAGCAGCGCGATCGCCGGCACATTGAGGGACAATTGCAGCGCCTTGCGCACCGGCACCGTGCCCTGAAACGTCATGTCGAAGTTTTCTGGCGCGTAACTGCCAAAACGGATCGGCCGGTCGTCGATCAGGCTCTCCGGATGAACGAAACCATCCTCGAAGGCGAGGCCGTAGATGAACGGTTTCAGGGTCGATCCCGGCGAGCGCACCGCGTGGGTCATATCGACCTGCCCGGCGCGCCGCTCATCGAAATAATCGGGCGAACCGATATGCGCCAGCACGTCGCCGCTCTCGTTGTCGACTGCGACGATCGCGACCGAAATATTCGGC
>JAYSPJ010000614.1:0-3124 GCA_043722155.1 Bradyrhizobium sp. | reverse complement strand
GCGATAGTCGAAGCCGCACAGGCCGATGGTGTCGAGCGTCAGCGCCGTCATGTCATGCACGACGTCAATTTCCTCGTCGCCGTTCAGCCGCTCCCACTTTTTCACCAGCTGTTCGGCGATATCGACCATGCTTGGATGGTAGGACTGCATGGCGCGGTTGCCGAACGGCTGCAGCAGGATGTTGTGCGCCTTGCTCCAGTTCGGCTCTGACGTGTCGGCGGTGAACAGGCCGTCGCCGCCGATCGCGCGGACCCGGCGCAGCGAGCCGCGCACCGCCTTGTCGAAGCGTTTTTCGTCGCTGAGCTCGTCGATCAACTCGTGGCCGGCGACGATGACCAGCGGCGCGCCCATCATGTCGAGCCAGAAGATCGGCCCGAGTTCCCTGGTCAGCCGCACCAGGTGCTGCACCGGCGCATTGGCGTCCAGCGACAGCATGTTGCCGACCACCGGCTTTTTCGGCGGATGCGGGATCGGGCTCAGTTTGTTGGTCGACGCCATCGCGATAGTTTCTCCTGCTCTCGATCTCTATTCAACATTGCGGACTATCGGTTCGTCATTCCGGGATGGTCCGCAGGACCAGACCCGGAATTTCGAGATTCCGGGTTCGATGCTTCGCATCGCCCCGGAATGACGGATCGGGTCGCCGCGCTCCTCGCAATGACGATGCGTGAGTTTAGCGCGTCTCGTCACCCAAACCGCTTCCTGCGCCATTCGATCAGCTTGGCGCTGACTTCGTCCGGCTTTTCCTGTTGCGTCCAGTGGCCGCTGTCGCGCACCAGGTATTTCTCGAGATCGGGGATGATCTTCTCCATCCCGTCGGCCGAGGACGGCGGCAGCACGTGATCGTTCTCGGCCATGATCATCAGCGACGGCACCCGCACCGTGTGGTCGATATCGGCCGAACGCTGCCAGTTGCGCGACATGTTGCGGTACCAGTTGATGCCGCCGGTGAAGCCGGTCCTGGTAAAGGTGTCGACGAAAACCTTCTTCTCCTCCGGCGACAGGATCGGCGTGCGCGGGTCGTGTCTGGCGTCATAGCCCGCAATCATCTGCGGGAAGGCCAGATTGAGACGCGGCGAAGCACCGACGCCGGCAACTACTTCTTCGGCCGGCGCGTCGCCGCGCGGCACCGGCTTGCGCATGAAGGCATCGAAGGTCTGCTCGACCCGGCTGCCGAAGATGCGGTCGGGCTCGCGCGCCGGGTCCTGGAACTGGACGATATACATGTGCTCGCCGAAACGCTTGCGCAGCAACTCGATCGGATCGGCCGGCGCCCGATTGGTGTGCGGCGTATTGATTCCGACCACGCCGGCGACGCGGTCGATATGCCGCAGCGGCATCTGCCAGACGATGAAGCCGCCCCAATCGTGGCCGACGAAGATCGCCTTGTCGATCTTGAGATGGTCGAGCAGACCGACCAGATCGCCGGTGAGGTGCTCGATGTCATAGGCCTCGACCGGCTCGGGCCGCTCGGTCGCGCCATAGCCGCGCTGATCGGGCGCGATCACCCGAATGCCGGCCTCGCTCAGCGCCTTGATCTGATGGCGCCAGGAAAACGCGATCTCCGGCCAGCCGTGGCAGAGAATGACCGGCGGCGCGTCGGTCTTCGGGCCGGCTTCGTAGTAGCCCATGCGAATGCCGTTCGTCCGGGCGAATTGCAGCGGCGGCATCTCTATCATCACTGGTGTCTCACTGTAACTGATCCAAGGCTTCAGATTGCTGCACTCTTGAGCTCTGCCGGTGGCGCGAAGGCGGCTTCGAGGGCGGCGAATTCCCCGGGCAGCATGTCGCACAGAACCTGGACATGGGGAATGATATTGGCGCCGGCGATGAAACCGAAATCGAGCTGGTCGCGGTAGCTCTGCACGGTGATGTTGAGCGCCAGCCCGTGGGTTGAGATCGAGACCGGGAAGATGTGCAGCAATTCCGCACCCGCGGCATACAACGTCTGCCGCGGGCCCGGCACGTTGGACACCGTGATGTTCGCCGCCGGCGGCAGCACGTCCGACAGGTTGGAGCGGCTGTACAGCAGTGCCAGGATCTGCACCAGGATCGGCGCGCCGAGCATCGAGATGTTGGACACCTGCGGCATCAGGGCGCGCAGCGGATGCGACATCTCCTTCGACTTGGTGGATTGCGCGATGATCGCCTCCAGCCGCGCCTTCGGATCCTCGACGTCGGTGGCGATCGAGCAGATCATGCCGAACACCTGGTTGTTGGCGTCGGTATTGCCCTCCTCGCGCAGCGAGATCGGCACCGCGGCCGTCATCGACTTGGTCGGCAGCGCGCCCCGCTCCAGCAGATAGCGCCGCACCACGCCGGACGACAGCGCCAGCACCACGTCGTTCAGCTTGCCGCCGGATTGCTTGGCCAGCGCCTTGGCGCGCGACAGCGAGATCGAGACGCCGGCAAAGCTGCGTTCCGACGAGATCGCCTTGTTCAGGATGGTCGACGGCGACACCATGCTGGCCATGCTGTCGCGCGATTTCGGATCGGAAATCTTGCCGACCACGTCGGAGACGCTTTTCAGCATGGCGGGAATGGCGCTTGCGAACTTCACCGCGCTTTCGATCTGGAACATCGCGTTGTCGAACAGGATCGATCCGAGATCGCTTTTTCCCGAGCGCGGCAGGTCGATGCTCTTCGGCGCCGCCGAGGCGTCGAACGGCTGGCGCCACAGCTGCCGATAGGAATCGATGAAATTGGCGGCAATGTCGCGCGGCTCCTGCCCGACTTTCGCGCGCGCCGTCGGCGGCTCGATTGTCCTCGGGATCGGCGTCACGTCGTAGATCATGTTGGTCAGCGCCGCCCCTGCGCCGCCATCGATGCAGGCGTGATGCATCTTGGAATAAAGCCCGATCTCGTTGTCCTTCATGCCCTCGAACACGTAGAATTCCCAGAGCGGACGGGCCCGGTTGAGCAGCTTGGCATGCATCCAGCCGACGATGCGCTCCAGCGTGGCGCGGTCGTGGGGCGCTGGAAGGCTGCCGCGGAAGATATGGCGGTCGATATCGAACTGGTCGTCCTCGACCCAGGAGGGATGATCGATGTCGAGCGGCGCTTTCTCCAGACGCGCCTTGAGGATCGGCGCGATATGCAGCCGCGAGGCGATCATCGCCTTGAA